>DAOVPZ010000109.1 GCA_030628975.1 Candidatus Cloacimonadota bacterium | reverse complement strand
TAACTTTAATAGTTTTGATATGTTCTTTTTGGGTAATTTAATAATTCTCTTTCAGGAAACTGATCTGTCAGTCATGCTTTTTAAAATAGGGAAAATATCATTATTCGCCTGAATTTCAATGAGTTAGTAGAACATAATTGATTAATCACATCTTCACTTAACAGAAACGCAGTATGGAATTTAGACTAACGGCTATTTCACCAGCAAAAGTTAATTCAGATATATTATGGTTTATCAGCATTTTGCATCTGACCTCTAATCATAAAATAGCCCCAATTAACAATATTTATATTTTTTTCTTTACAAATTACCAATAATTTTGGTAATGTTACCAAAAAAATTGGTAGGTAAAATAAAATGCTTGAGATTTTATTCGGAAATCAAAATACGGAACGCATATTATTTAGTTTATTAATCAAAGAGAAATGTTATGCGAAAGAATTGGCAGACAGATTTGATTCTGCTGTTTATGGTTTTCAAACTACATTACAAAAACTTGAAAAAGCAGGGGTATTGGTCAGTTTTAAAGAAGGTAATATGCGTAATTTTCAATTTAACCCAAGATATCCGTTTCTTACTGAACTTAAACAGCTCCTAACCAAAGCATATCAATTTCTTCCAAAAAATATTAAAGAAATATATTACGAACCTGTTGTTAGAAAACGACCACGTAGAACCGGTAAACCGATTAAAAGATTTTCTTAATAAAATATAGTTGATATAGATATTTGTTATGCCATAACATCCAACTATAAAAAACAATCCCGTCTTTTAATTCATAAAGGACGGGATTTTTATATGGTACCAGAGGCCGGACTCGAACCGGCACGCCCTATTAGGACATCGGATTTTAAGTCCGATGCGTCTACCTATTCCGCCACTCCGGCATAAAATATTAGGGTCTTCGGTATTTTTTGTAGAAACAAAGTTTATAATATAAAATATAGGGTATATGGAAATATGGATATAGGGAAAATAGGGACTTATGTACTGTATGTGGTTGTACTTATTTTTCTAATTCTTATTACCCTATACACCTATTTCCCTATTTCCCTTATTATCAAAGGATTCCATTATTTTTACTGAAGAACTAAATATTATAATGGAGGCGCGGATCGGATTTGAACCGATGAATAGCGATTTTGCAGACCGCCGCCTTACCACTTGGCTACCGCGCCAGAAAATCCATTCTCATAATGATAAAATGGAGCGGGAAACGGGTATCGAACCCGCGACAACTACCTTGGCAAGGTAGGGCTCTACCACTGAGCTATTCCCGCACCGATATACCCGTTCTCCGTAATCCCGATGAAATCGGGACGAAGGGTGAATCGGAGTTAAATTTATTTGTTATTGACTCAATGTCAAGTATTTCGCCTATATTCTGAGCAAATATCTGAGCGGAAAATTTCTCAATGCTTGCGTCTTTTTCTTTCCATGCATCAGGATATAAACCAGCTTTCAGACAGGTGTGTTTCAAAAAAGTTTCAACATCCCATCCTTCCTCTTCTGCAACTTGAGGCAACAACAATCCCTGATAAAATCCTTTTTTTATAAGCAATCCATCTCTGCCAATTTTTATTTCAGAAATATCTTTCACTTTTTTCAAGAGTGTTAATACAGAAATTTCAATATTCAGATACTTGAATTCCTCTTTTTCTAATGATGGAAACCTGGGGTCTTCAAATGCAGAAGCAATCGCCATTCTCTGAATAGTTTCTAAAAGTGGAGCAATTCCAACAATATAACCAATACAGCCACGCAGTTGACTATTCTTGTGCAAAGTAACAAAAGCACCTCTTTTTTCATGAAATATTTTATCTTCAAAATCATATTTAGGCAACTTCTTACCAGATAATTTTGATTGTATTGCCTCTTTTACAACTGCAAGTAGAATTTGCTGTTGTCTTTCATTCAATCCTAAATCAATACTTGATTTTCTTGTCATCTTATTCCTTTATTCGACGCATCATGCCAAAGGCAGATCCCGATTATATCGGGAGAAAAACGCCCAAGTGAAATAAGAAAAAAGATTTCACAGGGCAGGCTGATAAAGCTGATTTCCACAGATTTATTTAAACTAAAAAAACTCTATATTAATTCTATTTCATTGTTATAATTTTTTCTTTGTGTTCTTAGTGCTCTTTGTGTTTAATATTTCTAATAAAAAATCGCTGATAAATATCCAACAACTTGAGCATAATCACCAAATATCATTCCAGAATGACTATAATTCAAAATATCCGCATTCTCAATTCCAAATTTCTTTGCATACAGAATGCCTGTTTCAATGCAACCGAATCCACATGCTTCTGCCTTTCCAGAACTAATATAATCATTCAATAATTCAGCATCCATTTTTTTTACTGCATCGATTACTTTGTCATCCAATATTTTAGCAGTTTCAGCACTATGATAATGAGATAAATCCGTGCTAATCACAAATAGGAATTTCTTTTTCATGTTTTTTAAAGTCTGATAAAGAATTTCTGCTAAATTCCTACTTGTTTCTAAAGATTGATATCCAATAAGTATTGGAACTAATTTTAAATCAGTTAAAACCATTTGTAAAAATGGCAATTGAACTTCCAAAGAGTGTTCCCTTTTATGTGCAATTTCTGAATAGCCTATGAGCTTGTTTCCTAGTAATCCTTCTACGATTTCTTTTTCAACTGGAATGTCTCCTAAAGGTGTTTGATAAAAATCACAATCGCAAACAGAGATAGAAAATTCAATAGGATTATGGGATGGTGCTATCACAATTACAGCATCAAAGTGCTTTCCTTGTAAACATTTAAACCCATAAGCAGCAGTTTGTGCTGAAAACACATACCCAGCATGTGGTGAAATTATCCCAAAAATATTATCATATTCTTTCTCTAATTTAACATTTTTTAGATAATTATCTATCTCCATTTTTAACTTATGTGGATTTGCAGTATAAAATTGTCCTGCAACAATAGGTTTCCTAATTTTATTGGTCATTTTGCATCCTCCTATGAATTGAGCTTGGAATTAATCCCCCAAGTGAGGACATTTAGGTTACATTAACTTTTTTAATATGTTAAAATAGGTTCACTATTAAAATAATGAGCCATGATTTTCCCTGCTAAAGGAGCTGCAGCACCTGCACCAGATCCACCATTTTCAATAAAGACAACTACTGCAATCTCCGGATCTTGTAATGGTGCAATCGCAACAAACCAAGCATGTGTATCACCTTTATAATTTTCTGCTGAACCTGTTTTGCCACCTATTCTTACTCCTTTAACTCGAGCCATACCTCCAGTTCTACCCTTCGCATTAACTGCCTCATCTAAAGAAAGTTTGAGAAATTCTAATGTCTCTTGTTTCATTGTCAATTTTGTTTTATCATACACTATCTCTTCCGTTTTTCCTTTATAAAAATAATAATCAAGAAAATGAGGTTGAAGCAATATTCCACCATTCGCGATAGATGAATAAAACCGAACCATCGAGAGAGGGGTTACTAATACTTCTCCTTGACCTATTGCCAGATTCAAAAGATGACCTCGAGTCCAACCAAATTTACTATAGTTTTCATCATACCAGAATGATGTGGGAAAAAATCCTTTCCTTTCACTTATAATATCAATTTCGGACTTACAAGTAATTCCACAATCATCAACAAACTCTTTAAAATCATCAAGATTTATCATTTCTGCTAATTTATAAAAATATGTATCACATGACACTCTGATTGCATCCAATAGATTTACAGGTCCATGTCCAGTTTTTTTCCAACATCCAAAGAATCTTCCACCATATTCTACACCTCCTTCGCAATCTACAAGTATTTCATAAGGTTCTACAAGTTTTTTTTCCAATACATAAGCTGCAACTAATAACTTAAAGATTGAACCTGGTGGATATGTGGCATTACAGACTTTATTAAGAAGTGGATTATTCTTATCATTTACTATAGTTTGCCAATATTCGGTATTCATTCCAGAAACAAACATATTTTGATTATAAGAAGGTGTGCTGGCTGAAGCAATAATCCCACCAGTTCTGCAGTCCATAACCACTGCTGCACTAGATAAGTCTTTTGGTAGTAAATTTGCCAACTCTCTTTGTAAATCAATATCAATAGTAAGAACTAAATCTGCACCTGATAAAGGTGGTTTAGAAAGATCTCCTCTCATTAAACCTAAGGAACTCCCAGATGCATCAACTTGAACTATGTCAAATCCTTTTTCACCCTTCAAAACTCTCTCATAATATTTTTCCAAACCGACTTTGCCGATATAATCAATCTTATCATATCCATCAGTTTTTAGAAGTTTATATTCTTCTTGTGATATTTTTCCAACATAGCCTAAAAAATGGTCATTATAAAGATAATTCCTTCTGCTTTCTGATTCCACAATAATCGAAGGGAAGATATCCATATTTTCCTCAAATTTAATTGCAGTTTCTAAATCAACTTCATCATCAATCAATATAGGAGCAAACTTTCTAAAACGATGCTGATAAATTATACTAAGCACTTTTTCTTTTTTTATAGATAGATTCTCAGCTAAAAAATCTGCTAACTTTT
>DAOVPZ010000033.1 GCA_030628975.1 Candidatus Cloacimonadota bacterium | reverse complement strand
CTTTGAGGAATTGTATACAGGAATTTTGAGGTATGAAACTACTGCCGAGCAAATTGAGGAATTCAAAGAGAAAAAGAGATTAGAGAATAATTTTGGTCTTCAATGTTATAATCAGTTTATACTTATGTTTGAGAAAGGAAAATTTTCAAATCATATTGTTGCTAAATACAATAAAGATGAGAATGTTATACTTCCATTAATTTATTATAATAAAAATCCTATTTGGGGTATACAATCTCTAAATCCAGAACAAGAAGCTTCTTTTGAGATTCTTCTAGATGATAATATAAAGATTGTTTCTCTTATTGGAATTGCAGGAACTGGAAAAACTCTTCTGGCACTTGCTGCTGGTTTGCAAAAAGTTATTGAAGAAGAAAAATACACAAGATTGGTTGTTACTCGCCCGATTTTCCCTCTTGGAAAAGATATTGGATATTTGCCAGGCACAAAAAAAGAGAAATACAATCCCTGGATGCAGCCGATTTATGATAATATGGAAATTCTGCTACATAGTCATGAAAAACAAAAATCAGAAAAAAATAAATTTGGAAGACGAAGTTCATCACTTGATGAATTTTTGGATTATGGTTTTATTGAGCTTGAACCTTTGACCTATATTCGCGGACGAAGCATGCCAGATCAATTTATGATTGTTGACGAAGCCCAAAATCTTACTCCACATGAGATGAAAACTATTATTACCAGAGCTGGAGATAGTACAAAAGTAGTCTTAACTGGAGACCCTTATCAGATTGATATTCCCTATTTGGATTCAGAAAGCAATGGATTAAGTGTTGTTGTTGAAAAATTCAAGGATGAAAAATTAGCCGGACATATTACTCTTATCAAAGGTGAAAGGTCTGTGCTTGCAGAAATGGCAGCGAAGTATCTTTAGAAACTTGTCCGCCAGAGGCGGATCTATCCCCGCTTCCGCGTGAATGGCAGAAGACTGGAAGCTTGAAATTTATTATGAAATTGAAAGAAAGATTTTGATTTAATAATCAACAATTATAAAGGAACAGATGATGAAACGTGACCAAGCAATAACAATACTTAAAAAATATTTAACAAACAAAAATCTGCAAAAGCATTGTTTCGCAGTTGAAGCATCAATGAAGCATTTTGCAAGACTTTTTAATCAGGATGAAGAAAAGTGGGCTTTAGCTGGACTCTTGCACGATTTAGATTATGAAATTACTAAAGAAGATTTTTCGAAACATGGTTTTACATCTGTAGAAATGCTCAAAGACTATGATCTTGAAGATGATATTATAAATGCAATTCAATCCCATTCTGGACATATTGAAAGAGTATCTTTAATGGATAAAGTGCTTTTTGCAGTAGATTCATTAACAGGATTAATTATTGCAGCAACCTTAATGCATCCAGAAAAGAAAATTTCTGCTTTAGATACAAAATTTGTAATGAGAAGATTCAAAGACAAAAGATTTGCAGCAGGAGCAAATCGAGAGCAGATTAGATCCTGTGAAGATTTCGATATGAATCTTGAAGATTTTATATCTAACACTATTGAAGCAATGGCTGAAATAGAAAAGATGCTTGGTTTTTAATTATAATTAAGTTATCCATTAGTTTTTTAAATCAAAATTTTTGAATTTAAAAATTATATTTTAATATTTCTAAGTATATGTTTATTTGACAAAATATTATTAAAATAAAATATATTCATATCCCCGTTTTAATCGGGGACTATTTTGAGATATGCAATGAAAAAAAATTAAAAAAGATAGCAAAACCTAAATCTTGCAGATCTCATTAAGTTTTAATTTAGGAGAATAATATGTTAAATTTTGCAGAAGAGTTTTTATTACTTGCATTGGATGATGAAAAGGGTTATATCATAAACATGCCCTTGATGTCTCTTGAATATGGTTTAACGGGTGCCATTCTAATGGATCTGGCATTAATGAATAAAATTGATACAGATTTAAAAAATTTAATTTTGGTTGATGATTCTCCTACAGGTGATGAAATATTTGATAATGCAATTGATATGATTCGTAAATATCCTGATTCCAAAGATGCTAAGTATTGGGTAAGAGAGATTGGTAAACAATTTGAAAATTTAAAAGATTCATTAATTGAAAGACTTGTAGAAAAAGGGATTTTGAAAAAGGTCGAGAAAAAAATCCTCTGGGTTTTCTCAAAGAGACGATATCCAATAATTGATAATAAAGAGGAGAAAGAAGTT
This sequence comes from Candidatus Cloacimonadota bacterium, assembly GCA_030628975.1. Classification (GTDB taxonomy): domain Bacteria; phylum Cloacimonadota; class Cloacimonadia; order JGIOTU-2; family JGIOTU-2; genus JAGMCF01. Next base: position 6,749 of record DAOVPZ010000033.1, on the reverse strand, counting down.
AAAACCAGAATTCGTAAGACAATCCTAAATAATGATATTCCGGATCCACGTGATATTGTACTGATATCTTTGATCAAAACATGCAATATGATTGATGAAATATTTACTTCTGAAGAAAAGAAAGTTGTAAAAGAGAGAATAGATCAAATTGCAAAAATGGATTTAATCGGACAAGCTGTTTCGAATGCTGTTAATGAAATTCAAAGAATGGTTACTTCTGCAGTAGCTTCAGTTATGGTACGACCAATGCCATAATTTTACTTCAGAATGTAAAGATTGAAAATAACCTTAACTAACTTGTATATTTAATTTTGATTTATATTACTTTATGTTTCCACTTTCCTGTTAAAAATATTATATAAGCCAGAATTCCAGAAAGCAAGTTACTAATAAACATAGCCCACCATATCCCTTTAGGACCATGATTTAAAACAAATGCTAATAAATATATAACAGGAATACGAACTGCCCATAAGCGAAATAGATTAACTATCATTGCAGACATTGTATGTCCTGAACCTTGAAAAACTCCATTAAATATAAATAAAAACCCCAAAAGAACTACTGAATAGGAAACGATTTTGAAAAATGTTTTTCCATAAGAAATTACTTCCATATCATTAATAAAAAATTTTACAATATATTGTCCGAAGATAAATGTAAATGTGCACCATATAATCAAAATGAAGCTGATAATTCCCAGAGCATACCAGATGGTCTTTAATGCCCGTTTTATATTACCAGCACCTATATTTTGTCCGATAATTGAGGATACAGCACCACTTATACCCATTGCTGGCAACATAGCAAAAGTAATTATCCGATTTCCTACTCCAAAAGCACTGATCACAGAAGCACCAAAACGACTGACAAAGGAAATCATTACAATAAAACCCAAAGAAGTTCCTGAATGACCTAACGATGCTGGCAGTCCAACTTTAATAATTTTTTTAATTACTTTAAAATTTGGAATTAAGTATTTTGGTTTAAAATTGATTTCTTTATCCTTAAATATCCACCGAATAGTAATAATCGCTGCTACCGCTCTTGAAAAAACAGTAGCAATAGCTGCACCTTGTACCTCTAAACGGGGAAAAAACCAAACTCCAAAAATCAGTAACGGATCAAGTATAATATTCAAACCAACTACAATAAATTGTAAAAGCATTGGGGTAAATGTATCACCCAAACCAAGTTTTATCCCATAATAAGCCATGAATACAAAAGACAAAGGCATTCCTAAAAATATTACAAAAATATACTGATGAGCATAAGTCCATACTGAATCTGGAACTCTAAGAAAAGTTAAAATTTTATTTAGAAAAATAATACCTAAACCAGATACTATTACACTAAAAAAGAGCATTATTAATATCAATTGACCGGTTACTATTTCTGCTTTCTCTTTTTTGCCAGCACCTTTATATTGAGCTATTAATGATGTTCCTGCAATAGATAAACCAAATCCAAAGGAGAGGATAAAAAATACAATTGGGAAACAAAGTGTTGGAGCAGAAAGTGCTTCTTTACCCAATTTCCCTAACCAGAATGCATCTGCTAAATTAAAGAGTGTTTGTGAAAAATTGGATAAAACCATTGGGATTGATAGGAAAAGCAATCCTTTTAAAATCGAGCCAGATAGTAAATCTGGTCTTTTATTACTTGCGATTAATTCTTTTATTTTCATATAATTTATTTTATAAAGAAAGATTGAATTTTTGATTAAGTAATTTATTGTCAAAAATAATGCTTATTAATAATTCTTTTAGATTAATTTGTTTATTTTTTCAGAACCTATTTAAATAGAAAGTTTTTTGTTAAAATTAAATAAAAATGGATTTTATATTATGATTGAGTCCACTATAAAAAGTCAGATTTAAGTATTAGTAAACCGTTAAAACGGTTATAGTCATATTGAGGTTTCATTAACCACCAACTTAAGTTGGTGGTTAATAACAACTTAGAACTACTCAACCGTTTCAACGGTTTCTCAAATCGGTATAAATTATAGAAATATTTCATTTTATGACCTTTTTATAGTAAACTCATGATTGAATAATAAATTATATAAAAATTAATTATATTTTGGTTGATGTAAGCATATATTTATTTGACAAATAATTCACAAAAAACTGAACTTAATAAAAAGAAATTATTTTAAAAGGATATTGAGTTTATGAGAACCTTTTATCTTAAAGTTATAGATTCAAACAATCAACATTATTAATTAATTGTAACAATTATAGTATAATGCCAGAAAAATTATCCTGCCAAGTCTGCACAGCAATACTGATAGAAAGAAAAATTAATGGAATAATAATATATGAATAACCTATCTATAGTCAACAAAATAAAAAAGACGGAGAGACAATGAAAAAAATAGCAATTTGTGTGATTTTAACACTTTTAATAGCATCGATATTACATTCAGAAAATCGATTTGATGAGCAGAATATTTTATCTTCAGAAGAAATTAAGAAAGCTCTGGACGAAGTCAAAGCTGATAGTATGGCAGCCAAAAAAAGCTTTGAGGAATTCATCAAAGATTTTGAAAAAATCGAAGGACTTTTCACTCTTTATCGTGATAATGAAGAGGGAACAGTTTTTCTTGAGATAAAACCGGAACAATTTGGTAAAATCTACTTCTGCACAATGACCCGTCAATCTGGAGATGCTTATATGTTTGATGCATCCGCTCAAATGTGGAGTTTCCCATTCTTTTTCAAGAAGGTATATAAAAGAATACAGCTCATAGAGAAAAATTTAAAATTTAGAGCAGATGAACCTGCAATGAGAAATGCAATTGAGAAATGTTTTTCAAATTCAATTATTGCATCCTCAAAGATCAGATGTAAACCTCAAGAAGCAACAGGAGCAATTATTATTGATGCTTCAGATTTGTTCATTAAAGATATCCCAAATGTTGAATATTCTACCGAAAGGAGGAAAAGGAAATTTTCCTTTGATAAAGAGAACAGTTACTTCGGAGAATTGAAATCATTCCCAATGAATACAGAAATTGATGTAGTTTTGTCCTATCATAATAATGAACGATATAACATTTATACTCTACCTGACTCCCGCAGTATGATACATCGTTACCATTATAGTCTCTCAACCATTCCGGAAACTAATTACACCCCGCGATTAGCAGATGATAGAATTGGACTTTTCACAACCATTTTTCAGGATTATACTACTGTTTTAACAGAATCTCCTTATGTTCGCTATATCAACCGCTGGCACATTGAAAAAGAAAACCCGAAAAAAAAGGTATCAAAAGCTAAGAATCCAATTGTATTTTGGTTGGAGAATACAATTCCAGAAGAATATCGTGCAGCAGTGAAGAAAGGAATTTTATTATGGAATGATGCTTTTGAAGCAATAGGAATCAAAGATGCAATTGTTGTAAAAGAAATGCCAGATGATGCAGAATGGGATCCTGCTGATTCAAGATACAATACTATTTGTTGGATAATACAACCTGGTGGAGGTTATGCTGTGGGTCCCTCACATGCGAATCCTTTTACTGGAGAAATATATGATGCAGATATACGAATCAGTGTTGATTTCTTGCGTTTCTTTTTTAGAGAATATGATGAAGTCGTAAATCCTGATGGATGGATTGATGGTTTGAACTTTACAGAATGGGATGAAGAAAATATTGTCCCCGATTTAATCGGGGGTCTTGAGAGACAGTGCCAATACTCACAAGGAATGGCTCAACAAATGGCATTTGGATGGAGTGTGTTAAATTCAAGAAGCGCATTCGGAAAAGGAAATTCAGGATTAAAAGAATTTGTTGAACTAGGAATAACTGATCTTGTTGTGCATGAAGTTGGGCATACTCTTGGACTTCGTCACAATTTCAAAGCGAGTACAGTTTATACTTCTGAGCAACTTCAGGATAAGAAATTCACTAAGAAAAATAGTATTAGCAGTTCAGTAATGGACTATATTCCAATTAATATAGCTCCTGTAGATGGCAAACAAGGTGCTTACTTTCAAACACAATTAGGAGCCTGGGATTACTGGGTAATAGAGTATGCTTATTCAATATTTGATCAAGATGAGGAACAAGAAAGATTAGAAGAAATTGCTAGCAAATGTACCGAGCCTTTATTTGATTTTGGGACTGATGGTGATGCATTTGGTTTTTCATGCAAAGGTGTGGATCCATTAGCCTGTATGTTCGATCTTGGTAAAGACCCTATTACTTTCTATGAAACCAGAATTGGGATTGTTAAAGATATGTGGGAAAATATATCAAAAAATTTTGAGAAAGAAGGGGAATCCTATAAAAAAATGAAACTGGTTTTCGAGCAGGGACTTGGTGAATATCAGAGAGCTGCTCATAATGCATGCAAATTCATAGGGGGTTTGTACACTCACCGAGATCATATCGGTGACCCCAATGGACGGATTCCTTTTGAGAATGTCCCTGCTTCTGAACAAAGAAGAGCATTAAATTTTCTCATGAAAAACATCATTTCAGAAGATGCTTTTAACTTCCCACCTTCTCTATTGAAAAAATTAGTATCTGAGAAAATGAGCACATTTACAGGTGGAATTTGGAGACAAGAAAGCCTAGACTATCCCATTCATGATGAAATTGGATATATTCAATCAATTATTTTTTATCATCTGTATAATCCCCTGGTTTTAGGAAGATTACTTGATAATGAGCTTAAATTCAATATAAACCAAGAGAAGTTTACTATGGCTGAGATGTTCGAAACTATGCAAAAATCGGTGTGGATAGAACTTTATGAGAAGAGAAATATTAATAGTTTTCGAAGGGAATTGCAAAGAATGTATATTCATTGTCTTTCTGAATTATTACTTGAGAAAAGTGAAAACATCCCACACGATGCTGTTTCCCTTGCCCGTAAAGATTTAGTAGAAATCCAATCAGAAATCGATACATTGGACAAATCTGATTTGGATAGGATCACAAAAGCTCATTTAGAAGAAACATCTGCAAAGATTCAAGCAGTATTATCAGCTCAAATTCAAGTGAATAAATAGGCATATATAGTATAAATTTTAATATAGTTCGCATCGAAGTGTAAACATAATTGAGAGTTGGGTAAAAAACAATAAAATCCAATATTATTATGGAAACAGGGTGAAATCTTGAATTATAAATAATAATATCTCAACATACAAAGAGAAAGGTAAAGTTATGAATAAAAAACTATATGAAAAAGCACAAACCCTGAGTCAAAAATTCATCATTGTAGATACCCATATTGATATTCCTGCTCGTTTAAGCTTAGAGATGGAAGATATCTCAAAGGGAACAGCAAAAGGTGAATTTGATTATCCGAGAGCGAAAAAAGGTGGTCTTAATGCAGCATTCATGGCTATCTACACCCCAGCAGAATATGAAGAAAAAGGAGGAGCCAAAGCCTACGCTGATTCATTGATAGATATGGTTGAGAAATTTACTATGGATTGGCCAGACCAATTTGCTATAGCTAAATCGATTACAGATATAAAAGCACAATTCCCCAAAGGCTTAATATCATTACCAATGGGTATGGAAAACGGTACACCGATAGAAAGAAAGTTGGAAAACTTGATTCATTTTTACAATCGTGGAATTCGATACATAACCTTAACACATTCTAAAAGCAACCATATTTGTGATTCATCTTTTGATAAGGAACGGAAGTGGAAAGGATTAAGCCCATTTGGAGAAGAAGTTGTGGTCGAAATGAATCGATTAGGTATAATGATTGACATTACTCATGTCTCTGATAACGCTTTTTACCAGGTTATTAAACTGACAAAAGCACCCGTGATAGCGTCTCATTCATCATGTCGACATTTTACGCCAGGTTGGGAGCGTAATATGGATGATGATATGATTCAATTATTAGCTAAAAAAGGTGGAACGATTCAAATCACTTTTGGGTCATCATTTCTTGATGATGAATACCGAAAAAGAGCAGAAAAAGCAAGGGTTGAGTTTTCCCGGTATTTTAAAGAGCATAATATGGACCGTTTTAGTGAAGAAGGTGAAGTCTTTATTAAACAATATAGAAAAGAACACAATTGGACATATGCGGACATAACTGATGTTGTGGCACATATAGATCATGTTGTTCAGCTCGTAGGTATTGACCATGTTGGTCTGGGATCTGATTTCGAAGGTGTTGGGGATTCACTTCCTAATGGCTTGAAAGATGTTTCCTATTACCCAAACCTGATTTATGAACTGTTAAAAAAAGGATATTCAGAAGAAAATATCGAAAAGATTTGTTCAGGTAATTTTTTCCGTGTTTGGTCTGAAGTTGAAAAAATACCAAATAGATTCGTTTAGATTAATTTTACAAAGAGTGTATATATTATTCCAGATAGTTAATGTGAATTTTTTAATAAATGCAATCTGGTTTTTTTCAAAGGGAATAGAGATTACGATTTTTTGGAAGTTATTAGAAAGGTGCTATTTGGTTTTATAAGAATATTGGTACAACCATTGACAACAAGATCTAAGTTTTTTGATACCATTGTTAATCAAAACCTACCTCCCTTGAATTGGTTAAGGGAGGTTTTTAATGTTAGCGAAAATATTATGAATTATATTGTTGAATAAATTTTATATTATTATCCGGGTTTATAATTTAACTATTCAATAGCTAATAATCGTATGATTGGTGGAGGAATTAGTATCTTATTCACCCTTCGCAGTAGCAGTGCTACTGCTACGGAGAACGGGTCTAATAAAATTTCAAATATCAAAT
>DAOVPZ010000025.1 GCA_030628975.1 Candidatus Cloacimonadota bacterium | reverse complement strand
GAGAATTAGCTGACCTTGATGATGATGGTTTTATTACTGCAAGTGAACTGGGAATCTATATCAAAAGCAGTGTATCAAAAATATCAGATAATTATCAAACCCCTCAATTAAAATCATTATCTGGTGATGAAGGTGAATTTGTATTTTTGCTCAAAAAAGATATTATTATTTCAGAAACTCAGATTCCTGAATTTCAACCGAAAACTTTTGAGGGGTTTGGTGATTTCTATATTACATCAGAACCTTCTGGTGCAAAAGTATGGATTGACGAGAAAGAATTAAGTGGAACAACTCCCTTGCTTGCTGAAACTATTACCGCAGGATATCACAAAATAAAAGCTGAAAAAGGAGACTATACAGCAGAAAGTTTTGCTCAACTCAATGTTGATGAGATGAAAAAAATTAATTTAATGTTAGAATTAGGCTCAGGCATACTTAAAGTGATAACCACTCCTTTTGAAGCAATGATCTCTTTAGATAGAACATTTAAAGGAAAATCTCCAATAACTTTGAAAGATATAAAAGCTGGCTGGCATGAAATTACAATTAAAAAAGATGGTTATTCTACAATAATCAAACAAATTCAGGTTGGCAGTAACAAAACAGAAGAAGTTCGAGTAACTCTGCCAGAACTTGCTATGCTTTCTATAAATAGCGATCCATCTGGTGCATCAGTGTTAATTGATGGAAAGACCTCTGGTAAGACACCCTTCTCAAAAAATTTAGATTCAGGAAATTATGAAGTAAAACTGGAAAAACAAGAATATTATGATGATGACTTTTCAATTGAACTTACCCCTGGAGAGAAAAAGGATCTTCAAATTAATTTAAAAACCTATATGGGCATCTTTTCAATTATATCAGAACCATCCAATGCTGAGGTTTTAATCAATGGGATAAAAAAAGGACTAACTCCATTTGATATTAAATTGAAAGAAGGGAATTATAATATTGCTTTAAGAAAACAAGAATATTATAAAAAAGAACTAACTGAGAAATTGAATGCAGAAGAGGAGAAAAAGATTAATATTGATTTAGAAAGACATAAAGGCAGTTTAGACATTAAATCTAATCCATCTTTAGCTGAAGTTTTTGTAGATGGAAAAACAATTGGACGAGCTCCATTACAAATATCAGATTTAACTACAGGAACATATAAATTAGAGATAAGAAAAAAAGATTACTTTCCACAAAAACAAAGTGTTAAAGTAAAAGTTGATGCTGTAAAATCTTTGAATTTTGATTTAATATCACACGCAAGTATTAATTTGAAATTAAGAAGACTGAATACTACAAAATACTTATGGCTTTGTGGCTCAATTATTTCTGCCGGAGTTGGTGGTTATTTTAAATATTCCGCTGATAAGCATTATGATGAATACAAATCTGCCACAGATAATGCAACTGACCTGCATAAGAAAATTGAAATGGAAGATAATATATCCACTATTGCTTTTGGAATAAGTACAGTCTTTCTTATTCCAACTCTGGTGAATCATTTCAAACAATCAGCCTTGAAAAAGAAATGGGATTTGAGTGTTATTCCAAAAGAAGATGGCGTTTCTATTACAATGGGAGTTAAATGGTAAATATTCTGTAACGCAAGTGTCCTCACTTGCGACACAATCGGGGACGATTGTGTTACAATATGGAGCAACAGGCGACAGAGTCGCCTGCTCCAAAAAACCTGAGGTATTCTATGATACTAAAAAGATATATAATATTATTGGCTTTCTTTATTATCCTTTTATTCACTTGTGGAAAAAGAGAATGGAAAAATCCGTTTGATACTAATATTTCCCCTTCAGATTGGGCACCAAGTTCTTTAAAAATTGCAATTCTTTCTCAAAACTCCATTAAACTCACATGGAAAGATAATAGTTTTGGTGAAGAAGGATTTAAAATTGATAAGAAATTAAATAATAATGAATGGCAGACAGCTTATGTCATAGTTGACGAAAATGTCAAAGAATGTATTGATGATTATATTAATTTGTATGAAACACAATATTACAGGGTTTATGCTTTTGTTGGTAATAATTATTCTGATTATTCAAATGAAGTTTCATATAGTTTATTTGAATTTTGCGATGTTCCCGCGGGTGAATATACTTACGGTTCAAATGATGAAACCCAAAACATTCCTTACGATTATTTAATTATGAAATATGAAGTAACGAACCAGCAATATGTTGATTATCTGGAAGAAGCTTATGCAGCAGGTAATATCTGGATAGAAGGTGGAAATGTTGTTGGATATTATGAAGGTGATTCACTATGGAGTGCTGGAAACTACGACTTTTACGATTTAGGAACACCCTTATCATATAACTATGCACAAATTTCTTATGATGGAAACTCGTTTATTATTAATGTACCATCAGAATATAATCAAGGTGATTTCGATGAACACCCAGTAGTAGATGTTTCCTGGTTTGGTGCCTGGGCATTTGCAGAGCATTACGGACTCCGTTTACCCACAGAACACGAATGGGAAAAGGCAGCTCGTGGGAATACTGGTTGGGATTATCCTTGGGGAGATGATGTTGATGGCAGTCAAGCAAATTACCGGGATAGTGGAGACCTATGGGATAATGGCACAACACCTGTTGGATTCTATAATGGACAAAATTATGAAGGTTTCCAGACCACAGACAGCCCATCTCCTTTTGGTGCTTATGATATGGCTGGCAATGTATGGGATTGGACTGATAGTTTCTGGAGTGAAACATCTTCCAGCCGGGTTATTCGCGGTGGTAGTTGGTTCTTCAACACCAACGCCCTGCTCTCGTGTTCCCGCAACAGCAGCAACCCGTACTACAGTTACTACGATGTCGGTTTTCGTTGTGCTGTTGGCGATTGAGGACTTTTTACCCTTTAATTTTTATACTTTTACTCTTTTTGATTCTTTTTGTAAAAAAAAGAAGGGAAAATTTTTTTTGAAATTTAGTCGTTTCAGTCTTCAACCAGGTCCTCCCTGCATAGATGCTGTCAATCCAGACCCACAATACAACGACTCAGATGGAACAAGAAACGATATGGATGCCTATGGTGGACCTGGAGGGGAGTGGTAAATAAAAAGAAGGAAAAATGAAAAAAGTATTTATTAGTATTTTAGTTATAGGCTTTGCTTTAATTTTAAATTACTGCTCAGATAAAACTTCTCCAAATGATGGTTTTGAATATGATATATCAGTCCCAGATGACTATCCAACAATTCAGATGGCAATTGATTCAGCAAGCATTGGAGATATAATATTGGTGCAGCCTGGTACTTATGTAGAAAATATCAATTTTAATGGCAAAAGCATAACTGTTGGCTCATTATTCTTAACCACGAACGATACCTCTTACATCTCTCAGACGGTGATTGATGGAGATAGTAATGGTTGTGTAGTAACATTTGATAATGAAGAAGATTCAACGGTAGTTTTAAGTGGATTTACAATTAAGAATGGACTAGGTTGTGGACTTTATCCAAATTGGACGGGAGGTGGAATTACTTGTATAAATTATTCAAGCCCTACAATAGATAATATTATTATCAGTGGTAATAGTGCTATTTGTGGTGGAGGGATTCACTGTAAGGATAATTCCAGTCCTATATTAGATAATATTATTATTAGTGGTAATAGTGCTGATTTTTGTGGTGGTGGGATTTACTGTGGTTATAATTCCAGTCCTACATTTTGTAATACTACTATTAGTGGTAATTATTCTGAAAATTGGGGTGGTGGGATTTACTGTGGCTATAATTCCAGTCCTGCATTTGATAGTATTATTATTAGTGGTAATAATGTTGAATGGGGTGGTGGTGGAATTTGCTGCTGGGAAAATTCTAACCCTATTTTAGTGAATATTACTATAAATGGAAATGATAGTGCTGAAAGAGGTGGTGGAATTTATTGTAAGGATAATTCCAATCCTATATTAGAGAATATTACTATTTGTGGAAACAGTGCTGGAGTTTTTGGTGGTGGGATTATGTGTGAGGATAATTCCAATCCTATATTAAAGAATATTATTATTAGTGTAAATATTACTAAATATGGTGGTGGAATTTGCTGTAGGGATTATTCTTGTCCTACATTAGAGAATATAACAATAATTAGTAATTATGCTAATAAATGGGGTGGTGGGATTGATTGCGAGAATTATTCCTGCCCAATTTTAAAGAATATAACAATAACGGGTAATTCTGCAAATGATGGTGGCGGGATTTATTGTAGGAATTATTCCAGTCCTAGTTTAGAGAATGTAACAATAACAGGTAATTCTGCAAATGATGGTGGGGGGATTTACTGTTTTTATAATTGCAATCTGAGTTTATTAAATTCTATCTTATGGAATGACACACCACAAGATATTTATTTTAATCAAGATTATGATCCAAACACAATTACAATTTCATATTCAGATATACAGGGAGGCTTGAATGGAATTGAAACCAATAATAATGGGACAGTTAACTGGTTAGATGGTAACATAGATGAAGACCCATTATTTGTAGATCCTCTCAATGGAGACTATCATCTTCAATATGCTTCTCCCTGCATAGATGCAGGCAATCCAGACCCACAATACAACGACCCGGATGGCACAAGGAACGATATGGGTGCGTATGGTGGACCTGGTGGAGATTGGTAAAATAAATATAATTATGAATTATGAATTACGAATTTTGAATGAGAAAAACTAATAACAAAAACATAAGTAAATGAATAAAAAATCTTTACAAATGTAAGCCGATAAAATAAAAAAATACAAAAATTTGGAGCAAAAATGTATAAACTTATTACAGCCAAATATTCAAAAGGAATGCTATTACTTGATGAAAAATTAACATCTATTAAAGAAAATCAAAAAGTTAAAATTTTAATTGTATCTGATGATAAAATTGATGACAAAAAAGAGATTTTTTTAATTTTATAAACAATCATTTATACAACTTACCCAAAGATTATAAGTTTGACCGCGAGGAATTACATGAGAGATAAAAAGATAGCTTTGCGAAAGTTCTAAACTTTCGCAAAGATAAAAAAATTATGAAAAATAAAAATCAGAGGAAATAAAATGCTGAAACGAAGTTTAAGTCCCTATCAATCGGGGAGAAAAATAAAACTATTAATTCTATTAACCCTATTCCCAATAATACTTTTCGGTCAATCAGCAACTATTACCTTAGAGTGGGACACATTTAGCGAAGCAGATTATGAAGGTGCATTGGTTTTACCTCAAAAAGCAGGAAAGGTGGTTGAGGTAATAAGTGGAAAATATCCTAAAACATCAAATGATGGAAAAGTCTCTTCTATTTTATCCGGTGCTGAATTTGATACAAATAAACAGGTCTGGGAAATTAAAGAATTTGAAAGCGGTATTTACCAATTTTATGTAACCAGCACTTTTTCCGCAGATGAATTTGCTGAGGAAACTTCTCAAGTATGGAGTGAAGATACGAAAGTTACAATTAATTTAAAGGGAACGGTGCCAACTGTCATAATCCCACCTGCTGAAGAAGGGCTTGTCTGGCATGCTTTTAACATTATTGGCGAAACAAAAGAGATCATCAAAGTGAGTGAAATCTTACCTCACAGAAAAACAGTATATGGTAATATTATGGATGCGGTAACCGGTAAAAGTATGAAAGATGTTACAATCATTGTAAAAGAAAAGATAACAGATGAAATAGTCACACAAGGAAAATCTGATAGTCTTGGTAATTATAGCTTTTCTATCCCAATAGGTCACTTTGACATAGAATTTATCAAAGAGGGTTATATAAGCTATGAGATGCCTTTAGAAATGTGGGAAGCAGAATTCCCTGTTCGGATAGATGGGCATCTTTCATCAATTTTAACTAAATTGCAACATAGAATTGTACTTTCATGGGGAGCAGAACCCAGAGACTTAGATGCACACCTGATAGGTCCAAATCCTAATTCGACACAACCATTTCATATCAGTTACAGAAATATGAGAGTATTTGAAAAACAACATTTCCTCGATAGAGATGATACAAATAGTTATGGACCGGAGACCATAACTATGAATAGACTTGATCCAGGAATCTATACTTATTGTGTACATGATTACTCAAATAGTTCCAGTTTCAACAGTAAAAGATTAAGTTACAGTAATACGGTGATTAGGGTTTATCGAGAAAACAGTCTTATTAATGAAATACACATTCCTCAAGGAGAATCTGGAACAATGTGGAGAGTATTGCAGATAGATGGGAATACTGGAGAGATTAAAATTTTAGATAAAATGAAATATGAAAGCAATCCTGATAAAATTCAATAATCAAAAAATAAATGAAAACTGTAACGCAAGTGTCTCCACTTGCGAAATGCATAAACTCCCGATTACTTGTGGGGACTCCGATCATCGGAGTGTTACAACAAATTTTATTTGACAGAGAATATTGCTATTCTAAGTATGTCAACGACACAAAATTCATAACTAATAAGGAGAAGTTATGGCTTTGAGAGAACATTGGGACAATCGAAGAGCTTTCATACTTGCCGCTATTGGGTCAGCCATTGGTCTTGGAAATCTTTGGAGATTTCCCTTTAAATGTTATGAAAACGGCGGTGGTGCATTCCTGATTGCTTACTTTGTTGCTTTATTAACAGCTGGTATTCCTATTTTGCTTTTGGAACTTAGTCTTGGACATAAGTATAAATTGGCTGCTCCAAGTGCGTTCAGAAAAGTAGGGAAAAAATTCGAATGGTTAGGTTGGTGGGCTGTTCTGGTTGGATTTACAATTGTAACTTATTATGTTATTGTTATGGCATGGAGTGTTATCTATGGATACTTCTCTCTTACCGAAAAATGGGGAACCAATCCTTCTGATTTTTTCTACAATAAATTCTTAGGCCTCACTGAAGGACCTTTTAGTCTTGGTTCAATTAACCCAATTCTTCTGATTGGTCTGGTTGTCAGTTGGATTATGATTGTATTATCTATCTGGAAAGGTGCTCGAACTGTAAGTAAAGTAGTATATGGTACAGTTGTTTTGCCATGGCTTTTACTCATAGTATTTGTTATTCGTGGTGTAACACTTCCCGGTGCAATGATAGGGATAACCTATTATCTTAAGCCAGTATTTTCAAGGCTACTTGATCCATCTGTCTGGGCTTCTGCTTATGGGCAAATTTTTTACTCTGTCTCAATTGGATTTGGCATTATGATTGCTTATTCCAGCTTTCTACATGAAAAGACTGACATCGCAAGTAGTGCAGTAATTATTGGTATATCAGATGCTATGACAGCTTTTGTTGGGGGGTTTGCAGTTTTTGGAACTCTGGGATATTATGCAAAAATTCAAGGAGTTGCAGTTACTGAAGTGCTAAAAGGTGGTGTTGGGCTCGCATTTTGCACATACCCAGCAGTTATATCACATTTGCCTTTTGCTAAATTTTTTGGACTGCTCTTCTTTCTTATGCTACTTACATTGGCAGTTGATTCTGCTTTCTCCCTTGTAGAGGCAATGGCTTCTGCAGTTAGCGACAAATTCGGTATCAGTCATCGGGCTGCAGCCATTACTGTAAGCAGTATTAGTCTTTTATTGGGCTTAATATTTGTGACTGGCGCAGGTCTATATTGGCTTGATATTGTTGACCACTTTATGGAGCATTTCGGATTGATAGCAGTTGTACTTGTTGAATGCATTGTATTGGGTTGGTTCTATAAAACAAAAAAATTGAAAGATCATCTAAACAGTGTCTCAAAGAACAAAATAGGCAATTGGTGGATCTGGCTTATTAAAATTGTATTACCTGTTATATTGCTTTATCTTTTTGTTTCAAAATTTGTTCAAGAGATAATGGTTCCTTATGAAAATTATCCCAGTAAAGCACTTATTCTTGCTGGATGGGCTTTGGCAGCATTATTACCCATTTTGGCAATTATACTTTCCTTGATAAAAGGAAAAAGTGAAAAGATTTGATGCACAAAAACACTTGTAACTCTCCGATTTATCGGAGTCATCATTTGTGTACTCAATTGAAGACAATTCCACCCTCTGTCCCGATTTATCGGGACTGCGAAGGACGGGTGAGTTACATGTAACGCAAGTGTCCCCACTTGCGATAAAAATAAATAAAATATATGAACAAAAGCAATTTAGAATATCAATTTTATTATCATAGAAACTTACCGCATTATCAACCAAAAGATGGTGTATTCTTTATCACATACAGATTAGCTTTTAGCTTACCCCAGATCATCTTAGAAGAACTAGCCAAAAAACGAAAAGAATTTGATAAAAAATTAAACAACATTAATAATAAGGAAAAAGATAAACAAAAACTAATCTACAATAAAATACTTTTTAATATAAAAGATGATTTTCTTGGAAAATTTAAAAAAGGTCCACATTGGCTTAAAAACAAGGAATCGCTAATCTTGTAATTGATAGTTTATTATTTAATCATCAAAAGAAGTATGATATGTATTGTTGTCTGGTTATGTCCAACCATGTGCATGTTATTCTGAAACCACTTATTGAAAAAAGAGATACACCTTATTCATTATCGCTTATTATGAAAGATCATAAAGACTTTACCGCTCATGAAGCAAATATAATTTTACATAGGAAAGGCCAATTTTGGTTACACGAAAATTATGACCATTGCATTAGAAATAGAGATGAATTATATCGAATCATAGGATATGTATTAAACAATCCAGTGAAAGCAGAACTTGTGGAAAATTATCAAGAATGGAAATATTATTGGTTGAATGAAAATGACCTATACATGTAACGTCCCGATATATCGGGATACACACTTGTGACATGTAATGCAAGTGTCCCCACTTGCATACTCAATTGAAGATAATTGAGTTACAATATCACGCAAAGTTTGACAATTATTAACCAAAATTTTGTAAACAATCAAAGTTATGAAAATCCTGATTATCCGTTTCAGTTCTCTGGGAGATGTCCTACTTACAACCCCTATTATAAGGACAATACGCAATAATTATCCCTCCGCTGAGATTCATTTCCTGACTAAAAAACAATTTGCTCCAATCCTTGAAAATAATCCTAATATTAACCAAATAATAAAATATGATAGTCAAACTGAAAGATTCAAAAATATAATTAAAAAGATTGCAAAAAATAGATATGATTTAATTATTGATTTACATTCAAAACTCAACTCTTTTTGGATTAAATTATTCTCTGGAAGTTGTAAGAAGATAACATATAACAAAAGACATCTCTATCGATGGTGGTTAACTCATAAATCTTTGTCTAAAAATTTAGCCCCAATTAAATCCACAGTTTCTTTATATTCCACAGCATTAGATAAATTCGGAATTGAATTAGATTGTGAAAAATTGGATATCTTTTTACCAAAAAATCAAAACAAGATTTATTCTGCATTTAACATTCCGAATTCCGCATTCCGCATTTCTCTCTCTCCTGGTGCAACGCATTTTACAAAACAATATCCAGCAAAATATTATTCCCAACTTATAGATATAATGATAAATAAATTTAATGCTCAAGTGATTTTATTGGGAAATGAATATGAAAAAAGTTTGACAATACAAATCGCAAATAATTGTAAAAACAAAATATTGGATCTAAGTGGAAAAACTGGAATTATGGAAATGGCTATAATCATAAAAAATTCAGACCTGTTTATCAGTGGTGATTGTGGTCCGATGCATATTGCTGGTGCTCTTAACAAACCTCAAATTGCAATATTTGGCTCAACACATCCAAAACTTGGTTTTACCCCAATAAATCCAAACTTAGTAATAATTCAAAAGGAACTGTCCTGCAGACCTTGTACTTTACACGGAAGAGATAACTGTCCAAAAGGACATTTCAAATGTATGATGGATATAAAACCTGAAGAGATTTTTGAGAAGATAGAAAGCATAGTTAAGGGAGATAATATAAAATGAGCCACAAAATCATACATCATGCCAGAGGTATATTCACTACTGGTAGAAAACCCATCTTTGAGGGGAAGACACAAAAAGGGGTCATTAATTTCCTTATATTTAATATAAAAAATATTTTTGTTGTTTTTCGTGTGATTTCGTGGATGAATATCCTTAAGGAGCAAAATGAAAAACGAAAGACCATTATGGAATGAATACTTTATGAAAATTGCATTTTTAGTTTCCGCGCGCTCAACCTGTTTGCGTCGTAAAGTAGGAGCTATAATTATAAAGAACAATCAGATAATTGCGACAGGATATAATGGTGCTCCAAAAGGGATTACACATTGCGAAAAAGCTGGTTGTTTAAGAGAAAAGCTGGATATCCCTCCTGGCGAAAGACATGAACTTTGCCGTGGCGTTCATGCAGAACAGAATGCTATAATCCAGGCTGCAGTTAATGGTGCTTCAGTAAAAAATGCTATGATGTATTGCACTCATCAACCTTGCTCTATCTGTGCAAAAATGATTATTAATGCTGAAATAAAAACAGTTTATATTGGTGAATCATACCTGGATAAACTTGCAGAAGATATGTTTATTGATGCTGGCGTACAAATGATTTTGTATGATATTAAAACAAAAGGACTAAAAAGAATCATTTAATGATCAGAGAATTATTAGAAATATTTCTATTCAGACTTTTTTATCATATTTTTGAAGTTTTTCCACTTTCAATTGGTATGGCCTTTGCCAGAATTATCGGTTCGCTCAATCTTTGGATTCTGAAAATCCGTCTAAAAGTTGTCATTAAACAGCTCCACGAAGCATTCCCGGAAAAATCCGATAAAGATATAAAAAGAATCGCAAAAGAAACTTTCATTAATTTCAGCAAATATGCTGTCGAATTCTGCTGGTTTTCCTCAAAGTCTATTGAAGAAAAAAATAAATATGTATCTATTTGTGGATTTGAAAATATTAACATAGCTTTATCTTATGGCAAGGGACTTATTTTGCTGACAGGACATTTCGGTAACTGGGAGCTTGGCGGGCAAATAATT
>DAOVPZ010000139.1 GCA_030628975.1 Candidatus Cloacimonadota bacterium | reverse complement strand
GATCCCCAATTAAATTGGGGACATGGACTAACACGAACAAAATTTTATTTATAAAAATGAATTTTTTAAATTGTTTACCCTGTGGAATAAAATCAAAGATTTTCTCAGATTAATCGGAGATTCAACAGGGTGAATGATTTTCATTCTCCTTCCAAGCTTGATGTACAGATGGGTTCGACCTGATATATCTGGGCATGTGTGTTTCATTTTATAAATTTCGATACATCTGTTTCAAGTGCTTCAAGTGCTTTTCTAACTACATCGTAATCAGCATCGGTTGCAATGATAAAATTATCAATATCCAGAAGTCTTACTAATGTTTCATGTCCTTCTTTTGTATTGGCAAAATCAAGAAGAGCTTGAATGATTTTTTCTTTCATCTCAGGAGGAAAACCTTTTCTAAAAGTAACGGTATCGTTTGGAATCCAATCTGAAAAACCAATTATTTTTACTTTTTCAATAACATCCGGATATGTATCTATCACTGCTCTCCGAGCATCACGGACCTTACCATCCTCACCAGGTGGAGCCCAAAAAGTGCAGCCCACATCTGCAGTTCCTTGATATACAGCTAAGATTGCTTGAGGATGTCCACCAGCAAAAAAACTTCTTTTTGGTATAATTCCTTTTTCTTTCAAAATTGCTGAAGGATAAATATAACCAGAAGCTGAAGCAGCATCAGTAAAAGCAATTATTTTCCCATTTATATCTTCAATGGTTTTAATATTGCCATCGGCACTGGCAATGAATTGTCCCCGATATTTATCAAGACCTTTTCGAACTACAGTAAGAGCCACTTCCGCACCAAATTTTTCATTTGCTAATACATAGGCAAAAGTTGCTAACCAGGCAATGTCAGTTTCCTCTGTTCCCATTGCTTCTATCACTGATGCATAACTTGTCGGCACTGCTACTTTGAAGTGATAACCTGTTTCTTCTGTCAAAAAATCAGCTACTTCTGTCCCACTTGTCACAATTTTCCCAGCTTCCATTGATGGAACAAAATACATTTTTATAGGATTCTTTTTCGAACCTAAAGGCGCTTGTTTAGCACATCCAGAAAAAATAATTATGATTACAATGAATAATCCAAAATATTTTTTGAACATAATAGTATACTCCTTTTTAGGATATTTTCTTAAGATGAGATTTGGTAGTTTAACTTTTCTGTGTCAATTAAAATGGGGAAAATAGTATTTTATAGATATTTTATTTTGAGTAATTAGTGTATTCATAATAAATATTCATAATAAAAGTAGATTAATTATTTCTGAAATTCATTTTAGGCTAAAAATTTATCGCTCTTAATTTTTTACCAATTGCTTATATTTGATATTTTCTCATAATATCTTCTAAAAATCTGGTAATATTCAATCTATTAAATGCCCCTCTTCCACCTTTGATACAAATGAAAAGAGAACCGCTGCAACCCCTAAAATGACTAATGTGTAGCTTAATGACCAATCTACTAATAAACCAACAAAAGGATTTATAACCAAAAGCCCAAGTCTTCTCAACATAGAGATAGTTGAAAGCACCGTTGCTCTTTTTTCATGATATATTTACCCAATATATTTTTGATAAAATGCTAAATACCTTTCAGCGATAGCTTCCCAACTGTAATATTTTACAATTGTTTCATATCCTTTTTGACCAATATATTTTACTTTTTTCTTATCTTTTAAAAGTGTTATCATTTCATCTGCAAATTCGTTTGGGTTTTCAGGATTAACTAATATTCCATTTTCACCTGAAGCGATAACATTTTTTATTCCTCCAAATTTTGATGCGACTACAGGTGTGCCGCAAGCCATAGCTTCCAACGCAGTCATTCCAAATGGCTCAAATAGCGATGGAAGAACAAATAATTCTGCCTGACGATAATATGGAACCATAAGTTCATCTGGAACATAACCGATTATGTGAACTCTTTCTTGCATTCCCTTTTCATTTATGATTTTTCTCATATTAGCAAAAATTCCCTTTTCTCTTTGTTGAGGTTTGGGAGAACCACCACCTATCACAAGATCAATATCAGAGACTTCCTTTCTTACAATATCAAAGGCATTAAGTAAAAGGTCATGTCCTTTATTTGTATCGATTCTGCTTAAGCAGAAAATGTATTTATCAGGTAGGCTTGTTTTTACCTTGCTTTCCCCAGATTTAAGAGGATAATAAGTATGAACATCTACACCAGGTGGAATAACTTCAATATTATCTGTAGTAAAATTATATAATTCTTCTAATTTCTCTTGTTGTAATTGGGTAGTTAATGTTTGAGCCTTTACTGATTTGAAGATTTGGAGTTCTTCACTAATCCTATGTGTAAAATTATATTTTTTCTCCATTTCTTCAGGGTCACCACCCATCTGGTCACGCTTCCAGGCTCCTAAAGAATGAGCGGTAAAAAACGCTGGCTTAATAAATTCTTTCGCAACTTCAAGAGTGACAATTCCAGCATCTACATAATGCCCGTGAAAAAGGTCATAATCTAATTTATTTTCTTTTATGAATGTTACCATATTTTCTGACAATTCTGGAAGAACATCATATATTTTTTCTTTAGGAATGAATTCCCATTTCCCTGAAGGAATTCGTATTACTCTTACTTCAGGGCAACCTGGAACAGGATCAATTTGCTTTTTTGATTTGTCAAACCATCTTGTATAAATATCTACTTTACAATTTTGTTTTGTTATTGCTTTTGCTAACTCAAGAACATAAACAACCTGCCCACCAGTATCAGTTCTGCCAAGTTGTGGAATCGGGTCAAAATATCCATGTGTGCTGAGCATACAGATGTTTTTGATTTTAATATTGTGTTTTTCCATTTTTTACATTCCCATCTATAAATTTCTAATTCCGAAATACTAAACTCTAAGTAATATCAAATGATAAAATTTCAAAAGAAATTGAGAATTTTGAATTTGTTTAGTCCCCAATTAAATTGGGGATAGATATTCATATTTAGGATTTTCCCTTTAAAATTACTTCATAATTCTTGGTTACAATAATATCAGCTTTTGACTTATGAGATGATATAACTTTGTGCTCAATCTTAAGAATTTTTTCAAGAAACTCATCTTGCTTTTCTCTTGCTCTTTTTTTACGGGATTCTCTTGTATCAATATAAGTTTGGTAGATAAAAATATGTTTGTTAATATTTTGTAAAGTAGTTGTATATGTTCCTTCCACCATAATTACTTGAATATCATTGAAATTAACAATTTCTTTTGAAATTCTATCCTCATCAAAAATTACCAATGGTTTTTCAATTTCATTTTTTTCTTGAATAATGCTTTTAAGGTGTTTGTCTAACAACGCAAGATTAACTTCAGAAAGTCCGACATGATCAATATTTTTTCTACGCATTTCAGCATTTGTTTTTGGCGGATAAATGAAATAATCATCTTGCTGAAAGATGAAACTTTTTATATTCTTTTCAGAAAGCAATTGAGAAAGTGATTCTGCAATTTCAGATTTACCACTTCCTGACTCACCTGCAATGGTAATAATAAACTTATTTTCAGT
>DAOVPZ010000005.1 GCA_030628975.1 Candidatus Cloacimonadota bacterium | reverse complement strand
TCATTATCAAAATTCACTAAATTTAGTTGTGATTATCATTGACAAGAAAATTGGAAAAGAAAGATTTAAATATTAATAATGAAATTCCAAAATTTTTTCGTAAAAAAGTTTTTTTGTTTAAAAGGAAAGCGTGATTATTTCTCTTTTAACTCAATAATATCAATAGTTGGTATCACTTTTGGTGTGATAGCCCTAACTGTATCATTAGCTATTTTTAGTGGATATCAAAAGTTGCTTAAGGAGATTATTCTTGGTGTTAATGCTCACATCTATATTTTAAAGTATAGTAACCAAACAATTGATGAAGATGAATTCACAAGTATAAAATCAATATTAGATACAACTCATGCAGTATATTCTTATGCTCCTTTTATTTATACTGAAGGTATGGCAACCCATCATAAAAAGTCTAAAGATAAAATAGCTGGAATTATCTTGCGAGGAATTGATTATGAATCAGAGAATCTGACTACAAAATTCAAAGAATATATTAGTAAAGGAGTATTTAAGCAAGATGGAAAATATGGAGTTATTGGAGAAAAGTTAGCTAAAAGACTAAATGTTGAAATTGGGGACTCAATTAACATTATTACTCCCTTGAATGCAGATGTAACAATTGGAGGAATTATTCCTAAAAAGATGAAGATAGAGATTTCTGGCATTTTTTCATCCGGTATGTTTGATTTTGATAATTCTCTTCTTTTTCTTAACATGAAAGAATCGCAACAATTTTTAAATATGAGTGACCAATATTCTGGCATTGCTGTGAAACTGATTTCTAATGAGATTGAAAATGCATCTATGCATTCTGAAATGTTGTTACAAAAGCTCAATTATCCTTTCAATGTAACTGATTGGATAGAACTGAACAGCAATCTTTTTAATCTATTAAAATTGGAAAAATGGGTAATTTTTATAATTATTGGGCTTATTATTTTAGTAGCGGGGTTTGGTATGACAAGTGTGCTAGCAATGCATATTTTTGATAAAAAAAAGGTGATTGGTATATTAAAAGCCATGGGTGCAAATAATAATGATATAAAGAAAATTTTTTTGTATAGAAATATTATTATCGGGTTTTCTGGCATTATTCTTGGTTTATTGTTGGGTATAATATTCTCTCAAATATTGACATATACAGATTTGGTAAAAATTGAAAGTGATGTATATTTAATTGATAAATTAGTTGTTAAGAATAATCCAATGGATTTTATATATATAGTCATTGTTTCGGGTTTGGTTATTCTTGGTTCAGCATACTTTCCATTAAAAAACATTGCAAAGATGGATGCTGTATCAATAATTAGAGCTACAAAGAAATGAGAAAAGTAGAAGCAGGGGTAGTGGCAGATGCAATAGATAAATTCAATTTAGAATTGTGAATTAGGATTTAAAAAGATTTGTTTATTTTTTGTAAAAAACTATAATTCTATATTAATTGGAGTTTTCTTTAGTAAAATTATCTCTTTGATAAAATTATGGAGTAAAATTGATTTTAAAAGCAGAAAAAATTTGTAAAAGTTATTTTGAGGGTATAAAAGAAAAGAAATTAACAGTGCTTGAAAACTTAGATTTAGAAATGGAGAGAGGGAAGATTATCTCAATTACTGGTATATCTGGTAGTGGTAAGAGCACTCTTTTGCATATTCTTGGTACACTTGATAGACCTGATAAAGGAAAAATTTATTTTAATGGAGATGATATTGGAAAATTGTCAGATAAGGAATTAGCACGATTTCGTAATAAAAATGTTGGATTTGTATTTCAGTTTCACCACCTTCTACCTGAGTTAACATCTGTTGAAAATGTTGCTATGCCTATGTTGATTTCTGGAAAATCATATATTGAAAGTTTAAAATATGCTGATTTATTATTATCAAAATTAGATTTAACCGGTAGAAAAGAGCATTATCCTAATCAATTAAGTGGAGGAGAGCAACAAAGAGTTGCAGTTGCAAGAGCATTAATTAATAATCCTGAACTGATTTTGGCAGATGAACCAACAGGAAATCTTGATAAATATCATAGCGAGGAGTTATTAGAGTTGCTCTGGGAATTAAATCAAATGTTCTCAACTTCACTTTTACTTGTCACCCATAATGAAAATTTAGCCAGAAAGGCAGAAATTTTGTATGAATTATCTGAGGGTAAATTGAAACTTGTTGGAACATAACCAGGTTCATTACATTTCGTCAAAAACCTGAAACTTATCAATATATAGGTAAAAAGATGGTTACTTTTTATTAAAAGTAATTAATTTAGCGAGAGACAAAGTTTCAAATTATAAGAAGATTTTAAGATGCGAAAACGTAAATGGCTAATAATTGTTGTTGCAATTCTTTTACTAATTAATCTGTTATTCTTTGTGGTTTTGCGTTTCGTTGATGTTAAAGCAAGTGTAGCAAAAATTCTTACTGAAAGACTGGGTTCAAAATTAAATGCTGATATTGACTTTAAAGGATTTAATTTTACCACTAAATTCATACAAATTTCAGATATTAAGATACATAATATTAAAAATAAATATAATTTTTCTGCAAAACAATTATATTTTGAATATAAATTTTGGAATCTAGTAATTAAACGATTTAATATAACTAAAGCTATAAAGAAAATCAGTTGCTTTTCACCAACATTGTCGTATAATTTTCAACCTAAAAAAATTGGCAAAGTAATCAATATTAATGAAATTGAGAGTATTTTAAGAAAACTTTCATATGTTTCAATAATTAATGGAAATTTTAATCTGATAAGTGAAGAAGAGCTTTCTTTCAACGAAGTATTAACTTGTGTCGAATTTAAGTTAGAAAAAGATGGTGGACAGTGGAAAATTGATTTCTCAGCAGAACATCCTAATGACAAAGGAAAAATCAATATATCTGGAGTTTATGAAAAGGATTGCTCTGATTTTAATATTATCTTGACTGATTTCGAAATACCACAAATTATAATTAATCAGTTTACAATTCAGAATGGAAAAGTTAATTTGAATTTACCCATAAAAGATAGTAGGGTTGACGAAGGAATACTTTCAATAGATTCTCTTCTTATTGAAAATGAAAAGCAACAAATTTTTGTAAAAGATATCAAATGCAAATTGTATGAAAATGAATTATTTATTGATAGTGATGCTATAATCAATTGGCAAGATTATAATGGTTTTGTATCTGGCAGTATAATTAACTATCTTACAAAGGACCCAGAATTTAATTTGAAAATTCGTTCTAAAGGTTTTGATATTGGAAAATTTAATTCAAAAATAAATGGTGTTTTAGCGTTTGAAGGGAAAATAAAAGATAAACTTCGTAATTATAGAATTGAATTAAACTTTCAAAGTCCATCAATGGAAATCTATTCTCAAAATGTTAAGAATTTGTATGGAAATTTTTCATATCAAAATGATATAATTGATTTTCATTCTGGTAAATTCATAATTGAAAACAACCCTGTGAATTTCTTTGGAAACATTACCATAAATAAGAAGAATTTTAAAGATTCCGAGATTAATATAAAGTTATCATCAGACCGATTTCGATATCCATTGAAAAATCTTGAATTTGAAGGAGATGTGATTGCACAAGTTTCTGGAAATATTCAAAATCCGGGTGTTTCAATAGATATTTCTGAACTTGAATTATCTAATCAGCCTATTGACTTAAATCATTTTGTAGGTAAGGTAGAATTAATTGATAATAAATTAACATTTACTTTGAGAAATATTGATGAATCAATCATATTATCTGGTCAAGGAAATAATTTGCTTATATCACCTGAATTTTCCATAAACCTAAAGAGTAATAACCTATCACTAAATGAATTATGTAGTGTGAAATATAAATGGTTAAATGAGTTTAAGCCAAATGTAACTTCAGATATAAATATTTCAATTAATTCAGAAAAAATAGATTGGAAAGGATTTTTATATTTCCTAGAAAGTCCATATAGCCTTATAAATGGTAATATTATTCTGTCGGGGAATTTACCTATAAAAAGTGAAGATAGCAAAGGAATGATCAATCTGTATTCTGATAATTTATATATTCGTGATAAAAAATATACAATAAATTGCACTGCAAAAACTCATGTAGATTCAATTTTCTTAAAGAACTTTTCCATCGATGATGCCCTTTTACTTTCCGGGAAATTTACCTTACCAATTATAAATAAAGATCCTATTTATTATAAGGGCTTGATGAAATTAACAAATCTTTCTGTTAATAAATTATATAATATATTATCTTTTTCAGATGAAACCCAAGAGATTTTTGGCAATATTAATGGGAAAGTAAAATTTGCGAGTGATGAGGATATTCCTATTTTTGGTAATATACAGATTGATGGTCTTTTATTTGATGATAAAATTAACCCATTAGATGCATATTTATCATTTGACATTAAAGATACGACATTCAATTTTAATAAAATCAAAATATCTAATAATCAAAAAGATATATTTGATGGTTATGCAAAATTCTCTTTAAATGAGAGAAATCTTTTTACTCTATATGGTAAGGGAAATAATGTTAATATTCATAATGACCTATTAAATGTACCTATTTATGGAATTGGAGATTATGAAATATATGCCATAGGAACACCACAAAATCCAAGGCTTATTTGCAACATAAACTTAAGAGATGGTAAGATATTTTCAACAAAGTATGATACTTTATCTGCTCAATTTTTTCAGGATAATGAAATTTTTTATATAAATAATTTTGAAATTGTTCAAACAAAACGATACACCGCTGAAGTCAAAGGAAGCTATAGCTATAATTTTTTCAAAAAGCAGTTTTATGATAAACCGGATGAAATTATTATATCTGCAAATGGAGACTTTCTCTCAATAATTTCTGAATATATTGATGATATTAAACAAGCTTCAAGTAAAACAAAACTGCATTTTATCTTAGCAACTGAAGATAAGAACACAGTATTGAAATCAGGAGAAGTGATAATTAAAAAAGGAGGGATGCAAATAAAAGGACAACCAGAAAGGTTAAGAAAAATAAATTTTTACGCAGAACTGTCAGAGAATCGCATTGATAAATTAGATGGTTCAGTACAAATTGGTAAAGGAAAATTATTTATATCAAATGATTTTGAAGACGAAACAAGAGATATTAATATTGGTGACCTTAATTTAGGAACTATTTTCTTGACAACCGATGAAAAAGGAGTTTCAATTCATATTCTTGAATATATGACAGAAAAAGCTTTGGTTGACTTACAATTGAAAGGTTTTGAAGATGAATTCTTTAGAATCTATAAAGAAGACGATACATTCAAATTCTCTGGAAAAATTCTGCTTACCAATGGAAAAGGTATAAAACCGCCTGGAAAAATTGATTCAGGCTTATTTGATTCTGAAATGCCTATTCATTTTGATTTTGATTTAGTTTTCAAAAAAAATATATGGTATATCTACACTCCATTGAGATTATATATTGATCATGATGATTTTATCAGTTTTCGTACAAATCCAGAAAATGATAAAACTGAAATTTTCTTTGATCTTCATTCACATCGCGGTGAGATGCAATTATTTGGTGAAACATTTAAGGTCGATAATGTTGAGATAAAGAAAAGTAAATTTGATAAAAAAATTCAAATCAATGCTAATTTTCAAAAGAAAACCCTAGATGGTTCAACTATATATTTAAATTTAACATCTCCTGAAAAGGATAGAATTGGACAAGGTAT
The DNA here is from genome assembly GCA_030628975.1 of Candidatus Cloacimonadota bacterium. Lineage (GTDB taxonomy): Bacteria > Cloacimonadota > Cloacimonadia > JGIOTU-2 > JGIOTU-2 > JAGMCF01. Next base: position 11,843 of record DAOVPZ010000005.1, on the reverse strand, counting down.
TCATACCACTAATTATGGTAATTATAGAATCAAACTCCACAGTGATAAACCCCAAGATGAAACAATGTTAAGTATCTTATCTAAACTTCATTATGGAAAAAATATTGGAGAACTAACCGAAGAGGAAAGGAGTAAATTATATCGCGAGAAAGCGATTAAAATTGCAAGTGATAAACTTGGAAATCTATTAGTAAGTCCTGTATTAATACCAGTGGAAAGTACTATACGACAATTTTTAGGCTTGGATTTTTTCAGATTAAAAACTGGTTTTATGGGAAATATTATGCAAAAAAGTGGTTTGATAATATCAGAAGAAAATTTTATTCCGGAAACTCAAAATGAATCACAGTTAGATAAGATTTCTGAATTGAGTAAAGAAATTATCCTTGAGGATCTATCAGTTACAATGGGGAAATATATAACTCCTAATTGGTATGTCAATTATGAAGCATTACTTCAAAAGGAACTTACTTCCAGCCAGACAATCAAAATTGGGGTGCAACATGAAATTACTTTTAGATATGAGTTGCCTTATAATTTTAATCTAAAATATATGTATAGATTTTCTCCAATAAAAAAAGAAGAGATACAAAGAATCTCACTTGAAAGTGCTATTAATTTTTAAATTAATTAAACAAAAATTGACAATTAAGTTAATTGATTAAAAAAATTTACTTATAAATTTATAAGGAAATATTTAGCTATAAATATAAAAATAAGTTTGAAAGTAATGATAATATGAAAATAATATTTTTAATCTTAGTATTTTTTGTTTTATTTACAGTATGTTTTGCAGCTCAAGATTATGAATATATTAGTGGTATTTCTGTATTTGGAAATATCAATGTAAATACAAAACTAATTGAATCTACTTCTGGATTAGCTCCAGGTGATATTTACTTTCCTGAAAATGTTTCTAAAGCAATAAGAAATATATACAAATTGGGTCTTTTTGAGAAAATTGATATAAATAAGATTGATTCAGAAAAAGGGGTTGAAATTATTATCAAGGTTGTTGAATATCCAATTATTCAAGAAGTACTAATAACTGGTAATAAAAAAATCAAGAAAGAAACTATTAGAACTGAGATAAATATTGTAAAAGGAGATTACTGGTCTGACCAAAGGAAGTTTGAAACGAGAAATCGTATTCTCTCCTTATATTATGACAAGGGTTACAGATTAGCATCTGTAAGCTTTGAAGAACAGCAATTACAATCAAACAAAATTGGATTAACAATTACAATTAATGAGGGTCAAAAAGTAACTATAAAAGAGATAATATTTGTTGGAAATAGTCAAATTAAAGACAAGAAACTCAGAAAGGTTTTGAAAACAAAGCCCCGTAGTTTCTTGCGGTCAGGTGAATTTAATTTGGAAAAGTTTGAAGAAGATATTCAAAGAGTTAAAGATTATTATCATACACGGGGATTTATTGATGCGACAGTTGTTGATTGGAAATCTGAATATGATGATGAAGGAAATCTTATTCTTGATATTGAAGTTTATGAAGGGAATCAATACAAAATTGGTTCTGTTACGGTTGAGGGGAATTACAGATTCAGTGATGAAGTCATTCAAAATCAACTTAAAATTAAACCAGATGAAATTTTTAACCAAGAAGAATTTAATAATAAACTTAATTTAGTCCACTCTTTGTATTATGAAGAAGGATATATTTATTCTGCTGTTAGACAGGATATACAAAGAGAGGGTGAATACATTAATATAATTGTTAATATTTCTGAAAATACTCGTGCAAGAGTTCGTCAAATTTATATAAAAGGAAATAAAAAAACAAAAGAAAAGGTTATAAGAAGACAACTTGCTATTATTCCAGGTGATTATTTTCGACAATCCTTATTAATGCAGAGTCAAAGAAATATCTATAATTTGGGATTTTTTGAACCCAATATCGGATTGGATTACCAACCAATTAATGATGAAGGTGATATTGACCTTATATTCCTAGTAGAGGATAAGGAATCAGGTACAGCGAATGGTGGAGTGAGTTTTGATCAAAGAGATAAATTTGTTGGATTTATTTCACTTGCTCATAATAATGTATTTGGAAATGCATGGCGAATTGGTATTCAGTGGGAATTTAGCGGAATCAAGCAAAACTATGATATAAGTTTTACAAATCCATATTTATTTGATACAAATACTCTACTAGGTTTTGATGTATATCACACCAAGAGAAGATGGGAGGACTGGAATTATATAATTTATCGAACTGGAGGTGGGATTCGTGTTGGTACTATGATCCCTTGGATTGACTATTCAAGAGTGACTTGTGGATACTCACTTACTCAGAAAAAGTATAATATTATTGATCCTGAAGATGAGATTTCAAACGACCTTCGGAAATTGGTTGATCAAGGTTCAAAATTAACAAGCAATATTTTTGTTACTTTAGAAAGGGATGGAAGAGATAATGTTTTTCGTCCAAGTGCTGGAGCACTTATAAGATTATTTACTGAATTATCTGGTGGTCCAATAGGAGGTAGCGAGAATTATTATAAAGAAATTATTCAAACTAACTGGTATTTAAGGCTTTTCTGGAAAGTTGCTTTAGGAATGAAATGGAGATTTGGTTATGTAAATGGATTTGGCAAATCCGATAATGTGCCACCAGATGAACGATTTTATCCAGGTGGAACCGGTCCTGATGGTATAAGAGGATATACTGATAGAAGTGTAGTTCCTTCATTAGGTGGTGGGAGAGCTGAATTAATCTGCTCATCTGAAATTACTTTTCCAATCTCTGGAGATCAGGTAATAGGTGTGCTATTTCTGGATGCTGGAAATTCCTATAATTATCTTTCAGAGATGAATGTTCAAGGATTGAAAAAAGGTGCTGGTATTGGTGTAAGAATAATGACACCTATGGGATTGCTCGGATTTGATTACGCTTATGGTTTTGATAAAGAAACTAAGGATAAATGGCAAACTCATTTTCAATTTGGTACCACTTTTTAAAGAGTATAAATTTTTATTCTTACCAAAAAATATGAAAGTTAATAATTTATAAAACTATTAAAACAAAAAAGGAGCTTAAAGTGAAAAGAATAAGTTTATGTCTTACTGTTATTTTTCTTGCAACAACTATATTAAGTGCAGGAGATATTAAGATAGGGTATTTAGATGTTGACTATGTATATAATGAATTTTCTGAAAAAAAAGAGGTTGAACAACAGTTTAATCAAGAAGTAGATGAGTGGATGATAGAATTGGATGAGAAAAATAAAGAAATTGAACGACTCAAAAAAGAGTATGAAAATCTTCCCCCAATTGTTACAGAGCAAAGAAAAGAGGAAAAATTAGCCCTCATTGAAAAGAAAGAGAACGAATATATCACATTAAGTACTGAAATACGAGACAGAGCTGTGAAAAGACAACTTGAATTAATGAAACCTATTAGTGAGAAAATTGTTGCAATCATTAATGCTGTTGCAGAAGAAAAGGGTTTTGATTTAGTTTTGGATTCCCAGCAAGGACTTATTGTATATGCAAAAGATGAAGAAATGGACATAACAGATTTGGTTTTACAGAGATTAAATGAAACCACTGAATAATGAAAATTTTCAAGAATTCAATCAATTTTGCACAAGCTGAGAGAATTGCTCAAGGTAAACTTATTAAAGTTAATGATTCAATCATTAATTCTGCAGCATCTTTAGAACAGGCAGATAATTCTTCTATAGCATTTTTTCAAGATAGAAAGTTTTTTGATTCTTTTCTTAATTCAAAAGCTGGTGTTTTAATCATACCTAAAGATGAAGACCTTTCCAAAATTCCCCAAAGAAATTATATCCTTTGTGAAAAGCCATATCTATCATTTTTAAGAATTGTCTCATTTCTTTTAGAAAAAGAGACTGAATCAGTATCTGGTAAAAAAGTACATCCAAGTGCTATTATCGCTTCTTCAGTGGTTCTACCTGAAAATATAAATATTTCTTCTAATGTTGTTTTAGAACAGGGTGTAAGATTAGGTGATAGAGTAGAGATTGATGCTAATACAGTAATAAAGAAAAATTCACAGATTGGTAAAGGGTCTCATCTTTTTCCCAATGTAGTTATTTATCCAGAAACGATAATTGGAAAAAATGTTCAAATCCATTCCGGTAGTATAATAGGTTCAGATGGTTTTGGTTATTTATGGGATGGGAAAAAACATCAAAAAATTCCGCAGATTGGTGGAGTAATTATTGAGGATGAAGTTGAAATTGGTGCTAATGTTACTATTGATAGAGGCACATTAGGAAATACAATTATTAAAAAAGGTACCAAGATTGATAATTTAGTTCAAATTGCTCATAATGATATAATTGGAGAAAATGCTATTCTTTGTGCTCAGGTTGGTATTGCAGGAAGTTCAGAGATAGGGGATAATTCGATCTTAGCAGGACAGGTGGGTATTGCAGATCATATCAAGGTTGGCAAAAAAGTAACTATTGCAGCTCAATCTGGTGTGTCAAAAAATATTGATGATGGAAAAGTTGTTTTTGGATATCCTGCTACTGACATGAAGTTACAACGGAAAATTCTTATGTCAATGCGTGAATTACCAGAGATGAGAAAATATTTTCACAAATTAATGAAAAAGGATAAAAAATGATTCAAACAATTGAAAATCAGCAGACAATAAAAAATCCAACTTACTATACTGGAATTGGATTACATTCAGGTAACATTAGCACAGTAACTTTCAAACCTGCAGCAGAAAATACTGGAATCATTTTTCGCAGAATTGACTTACCCGAAAAACCTGAAATTCCTGCAGATCTTAAACATGTTCTTAGTCTTGAAAGAGGAACAAATATTGGTATTAAAGAAGTTAAAGTCTCAACAATTGAGCATGTTTTAGCTGCAATAAAAGGTTTAGAAATTGATAACATTATTGTTGAAGTTGATGGTGAGGAACTTCCTGTTGCTGATGGAAGTTCTATTGAGTTTGTTAAGGCACTTCGCAAAAGTGGGATAGTTGAGCAAGATGCTGTGCGAAAATACCTTGCTATTACAAAGCCTATGTCATTCTCCGTGCCTGAACATAATGTTGATGTTGTGGTCGTGCCATCAGAATCACTTAAAATTACCTTTTTCATTGATTTTGATCATCCAAATTTTAAACCACAATATACCTCTATGGTATCTTTAAGAGATGAATTTGAAGAAGGATTTGCTTCTGCCAGAACTTTTTGCTTTGTTAAAGACATAAAACAGCTTAGAGCTGCTGGTTTGATCAAAGGTGGTAGTTTAGATAACGCAATTGTAATTGGAGAAGATGATATGTCTGACTCCGAATTTCAGGAATTGAAAAAACTTTTTGGTTATAAAGGTGAACTGAATATGAATGAAGAAAAGATACTCAATTCTAAACCCTTGCGCTATTACAACGAGTTTGTAAGACACAAAGTCGTAGATTTAATTGGAGATCTTGCATTACTTGGCATTCCCTTAAAAGGACATATTCTTGCTGCTCGTTCTGGACATAAGACTAATATTGAATTAATAAAAAAGATTAGAAAATTATATGAAAATGAGATCATAAAAGCCAAATATCAGAAGAAACCTGTAAAAGATGTTGTTTTTGATAATGAAGCAATTAAGCGGATATTACCTCATCGTTATCCGTTTTTGTTGGTTGATAAAATTACTGAATTTGTCGCAGGAGAAAATATTGTTGGCATTAAAAATGTCTCAACTAATGAACCATTTTTTCAGGGTCATTTTCCCGGACATCCTATTATGCCCGGAGTATTGATAGTAGAAGCAATGGCTCAAACAGGAGGAATTTTAATACTCAATGAATGTGGGAATCCCAAAGAAAATCTAGCTTATTTTGTTTCAATAGACAAAGTTAAATTCCGAAAGATTGTTGTACCTGGTGATAGATTGGAATTCAGGATGAGATTTGTTAAAACTAAAGTAGGTATAACTGTTATGGAGGGTAAGGCTTATGTAGATGGTGATGTGGTTTGTGAAGGGATTTTTAAAGCAAAAATTATCAGAAAATGAAAAATAAAATTCATCCAACTGCAATTGTGGATAAAAATGCCGAAATAGAAAGTGATGTAGTTGTTGGACCATATTCCATTATTGGACCGGAAGTGAAAATTGGAAAAGGAGTGATAATCGCTTCGAATGTTCTTATTGATGGCAGGACATCTATTGGTAATAATTGTCGAATTTTCCATTCTGCTGTGATTGGAACAATTCCACAAGACTTAAAATATAAAGGGGAAAATTCAGAAGTAATTATTGGTGACGGAACTACAATTAGAGAATTTGTAACAATAAATCGCTCAACAAGTGTGGATCATCCAACAAAAATTGGTAAGAATTGTTTGTTGATGACATATTCTCATATAGCTCATGATTGTCATATAGGAAATAATGTTATATTAGCAAACTGTGTTAATCTTGGAGGACATATTCTTATTGAAAATAATGTTTCAATAGGTGGGATGACACCAGTTCATCAATTTGTGAAAATTGGATGCTATGCTTTCATTGGTGGATTTTCAAGAATTGCTCAAGATGTTGCCCCTTATACAAAAGGCACTGGAATTCCTTATAAATCGTTTGAACTGAATTCAGTTGGATTAATAAGAAATAATTTCCCTGAAAAGACAAGATCTATTTTAAAGAAGCTTTATAAAATATTCTATAATTCGCATCTAAATACCACTCAGGCAGTCAATAAGATTAAAGATGAGATAGAGATGATTGATGAAGTTGTGCATTTTTTAGAGTTTGTGAAAAACTCTGAACGGGGTATTGCTAAATAATAAAATGATAAAAATTTAGAAAAAATTTGACATATATTGATTTAAACCAAGTATATGACGAGTTAAAGCCCCACAAAAAAAATCTTGGAGGATCGTATGACTAAGCAAGACTTGATTGAAAAAATTGCTATGGAAATTGACATTTCCAAAAAGAAATCTGGTGATGCAATCAATACAGTTCTTGATAGCATTAAACTGAGTTTAGAAAAGGGTGAAAAGGTAACACTTGTTGGTTTTGGTACTTTTAGTGTTGTAAAAAGAGCAGCACGTACTGGTGTGAATCCAGCCACTGGTGCCAGAATTAATATTCCAGCTACAAAAGTACCTAAATTTAAACCCGGCAAAAAATTGAAGTTAGCTGTAAAGTAACATTATTTTAATAAAAAAAGCAAGGGGAAATTCTCCTTGCTTTTTTTATACAAGAAAAGTTAGGGTTTAAAATGAAATTTTCAGTTGAAAGAAATCAAATCATAAATAAAATACAATTTATACATAGCATTGTTCCAATTCGGAATCCACTTCCAATTCTTACAAACATATTAATAGAAGCAGACGAAAAAACCAATATTGTTAGATTAGCCTCCACAGACCTGGAAGTTTCTGCTGTTACTGAAGTAGAATGTCAGGTAAAAGAGGGTGGAAAAACTGCAATTCCTGCAAAAAATATAACTGAAATCATTAGATTTCTCCCTGAGGATGAAATTCACTTCTCTGTAAAAGGTAATAGATGCAAGATAAAATGCCTTAAGAGTGACTTCAGTTTGATCTGTGCAGATCCGGAAGATTTTCCAGAAATTCCTGATAGAAATTGGGAAAATAGCTTTATTATTAGTGCTGGACTCTTCTCTAAGATGGTAGAAAGAACTTCTTTTGCTGTTTCTGACCAATTCGGTCGTCCAGCATTTTCTGGCTTACTTTGGGAATTAGACAACAATCTACAGAAAATGGTAGCTACTGATGGTAAAAGATTAGGAAAATATGAAACCAAACTACCATTAAATTTTGAGAAGACAAATATAATTATACCTACTAAGGGGCTGAATCTTGTGAGAAGAATTATCAGTGATGAAATCCCTAATTTGAGAATACTTCCAGAAGAAAGTGCAATTAGCTTTGATTATAGTTCATATAAAATTTATTCTCGTTTAATTGAAGCTAATTATCCTGATTATGAAGCTGTCATCCCTTATGATAATTCCAAAATTGTTGAAATAGACTTAGAACCGTTGATAAATGCAGTTCATCGTGTTTCTTTACTTGCTTCTGAAGATACTTTTACTGTGATGTTTAATTTCTCAAAGAATCAATTAAAAATATCTTCAGAAGATGTTGAAAGAGGTTCCGCAGATGAAATTTTAGAAATTAGTGAGGAATTACCCGAATTAGATAATTTCCAGATTGGATTTAATTACAAGTATTTGTTAGAAATTTTAAATCTTATTGATAGTGAAAAAGTTCAAATTAAATTTGAGAATAGTTTAGACCCAGCATTATTTTTCAATACAGAATATCCAGAAGATGAACTGAATTTTTTCCTCCTAATGCCTTTAAGATTATCTGCAGAATAAATAATAGTTGTATATAGAATTTTGTTAGGCATCTGCCATTTGGTGGATGCTTTTTTGTTTATGTCGATTTACTTCTCTTCTTCCAGCCATTCTCTTGGTTTTAATTTCATATTTTCTGAACAGATCAAACTTTTGAGAATAAAGAGTATACGGTAATCTAACATAAAATCTTGTAAAATTATTATTATACCTTTTATGTAAAATTTCAGTATTATCATATAAAAACGAGATTAATTTTTGCTCACTATTTGGAATTTTTAAATTGATTTTTCGTTTTCCTTTTGATAAAATCTGAATAATTGATTTTTCAATATCTTCAAAGTTGTTCCCAAACTTAGCTGAAACAAATACAGAATTTGGGAAATCCATTTTTAATTTTTTCTTTATAAACAGGAACTGATATTTAGTTAATAAATCAATTTTGTTAAAAACAAGCAACATATTATTATCTTCAGCACCAATTATTTTCAGGGTTGTAAAAACAGTTTCCATATATTCATATAATTTTGGATGTGAAATATCAATTATATGAAGAAGTAAATCAGCATTAATTACTTCTTGCAAAGTTGCATGAAAAGAAGAAACAAGATATGGAGGGAGTTTTCTAATAAAACCAATAGTATCAGAAATAACAATTTTATCTTTAGAAGACAACTTCTTGGCTTTTGTAGTTGTGTCTAAAGTAACGAATAATTTATTAGCTGTGTAAATGTTAGATGATGTTAATTTATTCAGAATTGTTGTCTTGCCAGCATTAGTGTATCCTACAATTCCAACTGAGAATAAGTTTCTGCGTTTTTTTCTTTTGATTTCAGTAGTTTTTTCAACAAACTTAAGTTTAGATTTAAGTAAAGAAATTCTATCATCAATTCGTCTTCGGTCAACCTCTAATTGTTTTTCTCCTGGACCGCGAAAGCCAATTCCGCCTTCAATTCTGGATAGATGAGGCCATTTTCCTTTCAGTCTGGAGAGATTATACTCAAGTTGTGCTAGTTCAACCTGAAGCTTACTTTGTCTAGTTTTTGCATGTTGAGCAAATATATCTAAGATTAATTGAGTGCGGTCAATAATTTTTAGATTTATGATTTTTGATAGATTTTTATCTTGAGACGGTGTTAGGTTGTCATCAAAAATTATAACATTAGCTTGCTTATTTTTTGCAAGTTGAGCTACACTTTTTGCTTTCCCAGAGCCAATATAATATGCTGAGTGCGGATGAGGTCTTGCTTGTTTTTCAACTCCAACAACTTCAACATTTGAGGTTTCAGTAAGCAAAGATAATTCCTGAAGAGATTCCTCGACATCATAATTGGATTTGTCTTCTGTTTGCAGTCCAACTAAAATTGCTTTTTCAGTTTTTGTTTCGGTATTGAAAATGTCTTACCTCTTAAAAATTTATTTTATCTTAATATAACCAATTTATTACAATCTATAACATGGCTGTCAATTTCTAATATATAAAAATAAACACCACTTTGAACTGGTTTGCCCTTCTCATCATTTCCATCCCAAACTGTATAATGCTGATTTTGGATTGTGGATTGCGGAATTTGGAAAGTATTGATCTTCTGACCTTTGATATTATAAATTAAAATCTCGGTGTTTTTTTCAGTGTTCTCGGTGGTAAATTTAATTTTTGTAGTGAGTCTAAAAGGATTGGGATAATTTGATAGTTGATAAGGATTATTTATGTTAGAATTTTCATCATCAATCCCAAGATAAATATCATTTACTGTATATACTTCATACTCATTTCCGGTATCTACAAAGAATAATAATTCATCGTCAGAAGTTTGTTTGATAGTAAATGGATTAATTGAAGAGGAATCACTGTGAACTATATTTCCAGTTATTCTATCGCGGATTTCTAACTGATTTTCTCTAAAGTACATCACAAAATAATTGCCTAAATTTGTTAATACACAGGTTGATGAAATAATATTATTTGATCCTATTTGAGTATCATGTTTTGTCCAGCAAGTGGCAGAAAAATCAGAGCAGAAGCATTTAAAATTATTTCGTATTCCATAGTCAGAATCATTTTGCCTAAAATAAATCATCATACCATAATCTGAATAAAAATCGTCATTATTGGTTAAAATACGAAAATTGCTGGGATAGTCGTAATAAACTGTAGGTTCTTGGTATACACAACTGCCACTTGTATAGTAAACTTGATTAACTGAACTTGTGTATTCATGAGTAAGTAATTTAATTGAGTAACTTCTGATTCCCTCTGGCCACGCTCCTACACTCCAAACACTATATTTATTTAAAGAAATAAGGGAATCAAATGAATCATAATTTCTAAGATCTGCACCACACCCATCAATCGATTCTAGGAAAGATAAACTATAATTATTGAATAGAAATTTATAGATTTTTGATACTTCTGTTTCGACAACACCTCCATAAAAAATGCTAGTTCCAACATATATTATAAGAGAGTCATTGAAAATCAATGGTTTTATAAAATAAACCTTTTCAAAACAAGCCAATCCTGAAATTATAATTATACAAGAATCAATTAGAGTAGAACTTTCAAAATTATAAATTTTTAACAGCAAATTCGCACTGTAATCAGAATTTAATGTGGTAATTAGATAATTATTAGAAGTAGCATATTTATACAAATAGGCTTTTCTAAGATATTCATTATTCTGATATTCCTGAGAATATGTTTCTAAGGTATCACCTGTTTGTGAATAACATACAATTCTCCATTCATCATTTTCTTCGTTTGAAAACCCAGCAATAATTTCATCGTTCCCATCATCATTATAATCTAATAATTGCAAACTTACTAATTCATCTTCTTGATCAATTTTTGAAAAGGTAAAATCTAAATCAAAAGTAACCTGTGCTAGGGAAATCGTATACAAAGAAAATAGAAAAAATAAAGCAATAATAAATTTCTTCAACATATTAATCCCCTTTAAATAATTTATCTCATTAACAAACATTTTTTTGTTTCAATAGTTTTTCCGTCAAGCTCTAATTTGTAAAGATATATTCCACTTGGAACTGGTTTGCCATTTTCATCATTTCCATCCCACTCAATATAATTTTTGCCTTTTCCCTTTTGCAGTTTGAATTGTCTAACCAGTTGCCCTTTTAAATTATAAATTTTTACCTTTGTGGTCTCTGTGGGCTTTGTGTTTAAAAAAGAAATCGTGGTTGAAGCGCCAAATGGATTTGGATAATTCTGAAAAAGTATACATTCTGAATAAGTTTGAATATATGATTCATCAACACCAGTATTATAAAACTCTATTATCATAGATGCTGAAGTTTCATTCATAGAGGCATCTTTTGCAATTACTTCAAGGATATAAGCACCATCAGGAAAATCACTGGTATTAAAAGTCTGTTCTGCATCTTCTTCAGTTATGACAGAGTCACCATCAGAATTGGTTATAATATGGTAATATTCTCTTTCAGTATAATTTCCGATTGAGTAACAAGTTGCATCTCTTGAGTA
>DAOVPZ010000060.1 GCA_030628975.1 Candidatus Cloacimonadota bacterium | reverse complement strand
GAAGGCAAAAGTGCAATTGATTTAGTTCAATATCTTAATGAATATTTTGAAAGATTGACCCAAATAATTTTAGACCATAATGGTTTGCTTGACAAATATACTGGTGATGGGATTATGGCAATCTTTGGCGTTCCCATTCATCGTGAAGACCATGCAGTTATGGCTTGCAAAGCAGCACTGGCTCATCGTAATTTCAGCTTAAGTCTAATTAAAACAGGTGAGAAGCTCTCCTCAGCATCTAACTTTCATCTCAACACAAGAATTGGAATGAACTCTGGTCCAATTGTAGTTGGGAATATTGGTTCAAGGCTTAGAATGGATTATACTGCAATTGGAGATGATGTTAATCTTGCAGCGAGACTTGAAGGTGTGAATAAAATTTTCAAAACTAATATTATTATTAGTCAATCTACTTACGAACTGGCATCTGACAATTTTATTTGCAGGGAATTGGATTGTTTGAGAGTAAAAGGGAAAAAAGAGCCAACTAAGATATATGAACTTATTGATGAGAAGGGAGACGATCTTTCAAATAAGTATAATTGGATAGAACAATACCATATTGGGTTACAGTTATATCGTGAAGGAGATTGGGAAAAGGCAATATGCCTATTTAAAGAACTCTCTGAAAGTCCGCAAAAAGATAATGCATCTAAGGTTATGTTAGACCGTTGCATTTATTATAAGAAAAAATCACCAAAGAAATGGGATGGGATATTAACATTGGAGGTTAAATAATGAAGAGAAAAAAAATAAGTTTGGCAATATTAAGTATAGTTTTAGGAATTACCCTAATTCTATGCTATTCAACTGCAGAGCAGTTACTTACAGTAAAGAGAAAATGTGCAATAGTAAGAACAGGTCCGGGTTCATACTATCCGTCAATTGCAGAATTGCCTGAAGGAATGAAAATAAATGTCTTAGAAGAAAAAAACGGATGGTATAAAATTATGATAGATACACTTGCTGGATATGTTTCCAAAAAGGTAACCCAGGGAAAAACAGAAAAAGAGGATATCTTTTCTCAGATGGCTTCTCAGGAAGCGACAATCAGGGTATCACAAGTAGGTCTATCAGCAGGCATAAAGGGATTCGGAGAGAAATTCTCAAAACGGCTAAAAGGTGATCCTGAATTTCTTGAAATTGCACTAAGTTATCAAATTGATCCGAGCAAGTATAGACAATTTAAAAAAGAAACCTACACCTATTTTGACATTAATAAGATTCAAAAACAAATCGAACTTCCACCCAGCGAAATCCCTCTATTCTTCTCTTTTTCTGAAGAGGGTATGGGACTCGGTATTGCATCAAAAATTTCGGAATTAGGAGTATATCAAAACAAGTCAGTGCAGGATTATGTTAATTATGTTGGTCATCTTGTAGTAGAAGCAAGTGATGCTTATGATATTTCATTCAAATTCTTCATTCTAAACATCCCTTATGCCAATGCATACTCCTGCCCTGGTGGAATTGTGTTTATCACAAAAGGTATGCTGGAAAATCTACAGTCAGAAGCTGAACTTGCCTGCGTTTTGGGGCATGAAATTGCACATATCGCAAGGTATCATGGGATGAAAGAGCTGGAAGAACGCAAGGTTGAGATAATTGCTGAAGACTCATTTATGGAGCTTGATGAAATGTCAGACACCCTTTTTGCTACAGAAGAAGATACAACATATAAAGATGTAGAAGCAGAATTAGAAGATATGGCATTATCCATTTATGATGATATTTTTGCCGGTCGTCTTGCACAATATGAAGACGAAGCTGACGAGTTAGGACTCCTATATTCAGCAAGAGCAGGATATAGTCCCTATGCTATGCAAGACCTTCTTTCACGAATGAGCGCAGAAGGAGTAACTTCTAACAATGAACATTATACAAAAGACCAGATTGTTTGGAGAAAACAATTAATCAGGGATTTCTTGAATAGAAAGAAGTTTCCTGAAGGGCTTATAAGAAATGAGCAAAGGTTACAACGGCATTTTGGGAGTTTAAAGTAGTGAATTATGATTAAAACATATTATAGGAATCCTTATTTGTGGAACCTCAATCAAGACGATTGAGTTACAAAACTTGTAATGCAAAACATATATTAGATTAAAGGTTCAAAGCAAAAATATAGTTTGATAAATTATGTTAATCAATTTGATTGTATGATTGAAAAATTAATGGGAGGTTTTAAAAATGAAAAAACATATAATAATTAAAAACAGTATCTTACAAACTACTCTCTTAATATTATTTATCATAATTATTTTTTCATCCATTACTTTTGCTCAAGATTTTGCAATTGAATTTCAAACACTAAAAGGACATTCTGAAGAGGTTAGTAGCATATCTTTTAGCCCTAATGGTCGTTATCTGGCTTCCGGAAGTGCGGATAATACTATAAAAATATGGGAGTTATCTGATGGAAGATTCTCTGAAATTCAAACACTAGAAGTGAATTCTTACAGTGTTGAAAGTGTGACTTTCAGTCCAAATGGAAAATATCTTGCATCAACTAGTTTTCGAACTATCAAAATTTGGGAATTTTTTGATGGTTACTTTTATGACTTTCAAACAATAAAAGATTATCCCACCAATTTAATAAGTATATCTTTTAGTTCTGATAGTAAGTATTTAGCTTATTGTGTTAATAGAAAAATAAGAGTTTGGGGATTTTCTAATAACAAATTTTCAAAATTTCAAACTCTTAAAAGTCATTATCATAGTGTTGAATGTGTTTCTTTTAGTATTGAAGGCAATTACATTGCTTCTGGTTCTGGAAAATATGATAAAACCATAGAAATTTGGAAATTATCTAATGAAAAGTTTGTTAAATTTCAAAATTTAGATGATCATTCAGGTGCTATTGGAAGTGTTTGTTTCAGTCCAGATGGAAAATTCATTGCTTCAGGAAGTGATGATAATACTATTAAAATTTGGGAATTTTCAAATGGTAAATTTTTTGAATTTCAAACTTTAAAAGGGCATTCAAAAAGGGTTAACAGTGTATCCTTTAATCCTGTAGATAATTTTCTGGCTTCCTGTAGTGGTGATAAAACAATTAAAATTTGGGATATAGAAAAATTGCAAATAGATATTGCAGGTAAAAAAATAAAAATGCTTCTTTCTGAATTAAAAATCATAGAAACTAAATATAGTCCTGATATAACCGATCTTTTAAAGCCAAAGGGAGAATTTGAAACAACTGATCAATATAATAAGCGCTTACAAGCAGCAGATCAACAAAAGAAACAATTTCAAAAGGAATATGCTGAAATAATTAAAAAAGAAAAACATCAAATTTACCAAGATTTAAACCCTTTATTAAGTAAAACTTATCCAGTAAATATTTATACGATGAATATAGGTACTTATAATCCAGATAAAGAGGAATTTCCTATTACTATCAGTGGTATATCCACAAATGTAAAAGTACCATTTCATCTTGCTATAGAATTCAAGAAAAATAAACATCAAGTTGTAGGACAAAAGAGATATTATCTTACTCAAAACAATGAATTAAAATCAGAATTATTTAACATTCAAATAATAACAACAGATGGTCAAGTTTATGCCTTTAAGGAGCAAACAGTAGATACTTCTCCACCAGAGATTACCATTCTCTATCCTGAAGTTAAGAGAGGTCTAAAAATAATTACAAGGGAAGAAACACAACTAGTCAAGGGTAACGTCATAGATGAAAGCGAGATAAAAGAACTTCTACTAAACGGAATATCAACTGATATTTCTAATGATGGTTCCTTCAGTGGTGAAATACCGCTTTCTATAGGAAGAAATAATATTACAATTATTTGTTCAGATATTTATGACAACACAGTAATTGATACTTTTACAATTACAAGAGAAGAAATAGAAAAAATACCTGAAACAAAACCTCCCATTCCTGAATATAAGCCAGATTTGTGGATTTTATCTATTGGGATAAGTCAGTATAAAAATCCGAAAATAAACCTTAAATATGCTGATAACGATGCTTTAAAAATTGCTAAAACCTTTGAACAGCAAACTGGCAGGCTTTTTAATAATGTGTATTATGAAACAATTTTAAATGAGACAGCAACCAGAGAAATTATCCTTGAAAAAATGTCAACATATCTTGGTCAAGCTTCATCTGAGGATGTAGTTTTAATATTTATTGCAGGTCATGGAGTTAAACATAAACAAACTGGTTCATACTATTTTCTAACCTATGATGCTGAACCTTTTAATCTTCTTTCAAAAGGCTTAAGATGGTCAGATTTTGATGAAGCTATAAAAATTATAAAAATTAATGTTTCAAAACTAGTGCTTCTTTTTGATACCTGCCATGCGGGTGCAATGCAGGTTGCTATGCGTGGGGCGGAAGCTGGAGAAAATTTGGCAGAACAATTGAAAGAATCTGAAGGAACATTTATTCTATCTGCCAGCAAAGCTGGCGAAGAATCTATTGAATCTGAAGAATATAAGTTGCCAGGGGAAATAGAAGGACATGGAGCTTTTACTTATACAATTCTCAAAGCTTTAGCTGGCGAAGCGGACTATGACAATGACTACAATATTTTTATTACTGAGCTCTTCCGATATGTTGATAAAAATGTTCCTAAAATTACAAAAGGCAGACAGCATCCCTACCAGCGAATATCTGGAACTGATATGCCAATATTTACAGTGGAGTGAATTTGTAACCCAAGTATCATTATTTATTAAGTAATGTAACGCAAATGTCCTCATTTGCGACTCAATTGGGGACAATTGAGTTATAGTAACGCAAGTATCATCACTTTGCGAAAAACTAAAGGAGCAAAAACTATGAAAAAAAATTACTTTATAATCATATTGTTTTTCATGCTAATTTATACAATGAGTTATGCTATTCCCAACTGGTATACAGACAACTATGCAGATCAATTCCCTTCCTATTTCATCGGAAAAGGTTACGCAAAAATTGAAAATAAAAACGAAGCAGAAGCAGAAAAACAAGCAAAAGATCAGGCTTTGCGAGATGCATCTTCAACTATTTCCTGCACAGTATCCGGTGAAACTATCAGTCATTCCGAAGAAAAAGGAGAGGGAATAGAAGCAAAAGCATCAGAATTCTTCCTGAGTGAGACCAAAGTAAAAACCGACCTGGAAGTGATGAATTATAAAGTCCTGAAAACTGAAAAAGACAAAAATATGATGTATGTAATGGTTGGCATACCATATGAAGATTTGCGAAGATCATATAGACATAAAATAGAAAGCGCTATTCAGGAAGTTGTGAATGAATTCAACATTGCAGAAGAATTATACTCTTCAAATCCAAAACAGGCTATAAAAAAGTATGAAGTATGCATTAAAAAACTGCAAGATGTTTCTGATAATATGAATATTTATCTTTTCCTCAATAAATGGCATAACGACCTTTCTCCAAAACTGGATGAACTTCCATCAAAACCCCAGATTGAAACAAAGCTCACAACCTTATCTGGAACTACACCAAAAACATCAATGGAATTAGCAATAGAATTACTTGCTCCTCTTCTTAATAATCTAGAGAAACAAGCTTCTTTTGTGATCTATCCAATGGAATTTGAAAATACTGGCTTCGTCTCTGAATTTGGTAATAACTTTAGCGAATTACTTTCAAATATAATAACCTCTCAAACAGGCTGGCAAAGGTTTACAATTAAAAATTGGAAAGTTGCTGATTACATCATACGAGGAAAAATCTTAGAATTTGATAATGGTATTTGTCTACTTCTAAATGTAAAAGATTTACAAAATGGAACTAAGGATTCTAATCTATTGTTTGTGAATGCAATTACTTGTGAAACTATTGGTTGGGAAAAGATTCGTCCGGAAAATCTTAAACAGGCATTACAAAACAAACTTGCATTATACAATGCAATCCAGACTGATAACCGCTTAAAGGTTGATCTGCAAACTGATAAGATGTCCGATGGACCTGTTGTGTATTATTATGGTGATGAACCCAAAATTTTAGTGAGAACCAACAAATCCTGCTTTATTCGTTTGATGTATATCTTTTCTGATAACACGAAAACCCTTTTGATTGATAATTACCACATTGCAACTGACCAGACAAATCAATGGATTCAGCTTCCACTTGATCTGGAAGTATGTGAGCCAAGCGGTATAGAACAGATGCTCGTTCAGGCTTCCACTGAAATAATGCCTCCTCTAAATGTAAAAAGAATTAACTTAGATGATGATAGTTATATTCGTATTATTGAAACAAATATTGACAGCCAAATTGCAAAAACCAGAGGGTTAAAAATTAAAGATCCAAAAAAAGAAATAACCGAACGAACTTATCAATGGACTGTGTTTGAGAAGTAAATTATCAAACTTTGCGAAAGTTTGGAACTTTCGCAAAGTTAACAATAAGGAGGAAACAAAATGGTAAAAATAGGAATAAGACTCAATCAATCAAAGAAAAGTCTTCTTGTATTCATAGGAATTATATTATTATGCAGCTCTCTCTTTGCAGATGGATTCATTATCCCTTTACCACCCAATCCGGGTGATCCTTATCCACCTCTGCTAACTGTAAAATACCACCATGTTGATGTAGAAATTAATGACCAGGTAGCACTAACAAAAATCGACCAGTCATTTTATAATGAAACAAACAGAGATGTCGAAGGTGAGTATATTTTCCCTCTGCCAAAAGGAGCAAGCATATCAAAATTCACAATGTATGTTGGTAATGAAGCAATAAAGGGAAAGGTGCTGGATAAGGATGAAGCAAGAAAGATATACGAAGAAATTGTGCGTAAAAGGAAAGACCCGGCGCTTCTGGAATATATTGGCAGAGATTTATT
>DAOVPZ010000034.1 GCA_030628975.1 Candidatus Cloacimonadota bacterium | reverse complement strand
TGATCCGTCATCTAAAGAAGAAGAGGAATATGAACATGGCATAATAGTTATAGCAACAGGTGCTAATGAATCCAAACCTGATGAATATTTGTATGAAGAGAACGAGAATGTGATTACTCAATTAGAATTAGAAAAATATCTTGTAACACAAAAAGAAAAATATAAAAAACTTAAGAACATTGTAATGATTCAATGTGTTGGGTCAAGAAACGATGAACATCCATATTGTTCAAGAGTATGTTGTACCCAAGCAATAAAAAATGCTATTAGACTGAAGGAATTAAATCCCAAGATGAATATCTTCATTTTATATAGAGATATAAGGACTTATGGATTCTTGGAGATGTATTACCAGCAGGCACGGGATAAGGGCGTAATTTTTATCAGATATGAAGAAGATGAGAAACCGGTCGTCTGCCAGAGAAAGGATAAGAATAGTTTGATTGTAGAAATAGATGACCGTATTATTGGCAACAAATTAGTTATTGAACCAAACCTGATTGTGCTTGCCCCGGCAATGGTTCCACAAGAAGATGCTTATAATTTATCCCAAATGTTGAAAATTCCCTTAAATGAGGATAATTTCTTTATGGAAGCTCATGTGAAATTACGACCTGTGGATTTTGCTGTAGAGGGTATTTTCCTTGCTGGCTTAGCGCATTCACCAAAAGGAATAGATGAGACAATTTCTCAGGCAAAGGCTGCTGCAGAAAGAGCCTGTACAATAATATCTTCGGATAAATATACTGCAGAAGCTAATATTGCCACAGTAGATGAGGAAGTATGTGCTGGATGTGGAATATGTGTTTCTGTTTGCCCTTACAATGCTTCTGAACTTATTTTCAAGAATGGTAGAAGAGTATGCCAGATTAATACCGCACTTTGCAAGGGATGTGGAAGTTGTGCCTGTGTGTGTCCTTCCGGTGCAATGCAACAATACGGATTCAAAGAAACACAGACTTTAGAAATGGTATATGAGGCACTTTGATATAACAATTTTTACTATCAGTTAAACAATAAAGATAAATGGTTATCCCTTTAAAAATAGCAAAATAATTCCGCCACCGTCAGGGAGTGGTCCATTCTTCGTAGCTGTAGAACTACTACTGCGAAGGATGAATCCCTGACGGCTCCTTTTGCCGTCCACAGAGTCGTCATGGACCATTCCGTGACGAAAACCCAAATTGCTCTTTTCAACAAGATTTAATTCACATGAATTTATCCCCCTTCGGGGGATTTATCTTGCTGATTAAAAGGTATAGTCATTTAAAGATATTACATCTTATTTTCTAACTTTATCAGATCATTAAGTAATAACATCCACCATTTGGCGGAAAATGAAAATTCATAGAATTAATATTTTCATTCTCTTTGAAATCTGGTATATTTTTAAATACTATATTTATTATTCTTTGTGCCTTGGTATCCCCGATTTAATCGGGGATTGTGGTTTCGTAAAACCCAGCTACATTGTTTTGCAATAGCCTGTCCGTCGTAGAACTTCGGAAGACGGACTACGCAAAGGCAAGCAAAACCGAAATATGTTATTGACATAAAAGAATTGAAAAACCATATAAGCTATTTTGTGTATACAGAGGAACTTTAATGGAAATTATTAAAACCAGATATATTAGTCTAAAGGATAAATACGCGCAATATTGCGTATACACTACCAAATCTGGGTTGGTTCACGCAATATAGTTGCGTGGACACAGCCGTTATGTGCAATTGACTTAAGAAAAATATTAATATTGGAGGTAAAAAAATGAAGAACATTCAGGCAAAGATGTTTAATAAAAAAGCTTCTAATCCGAAAAATAGACCTGATCAAATTATAGAAGCTATAATATTAAAATCTGGGCAGAGTATCGCCGATATCGGAGCTGGAGGAGGTTACTTTTCTTTAAGATTTGCCAAAATAGCAGGACAAGAAGGGAAAGTTTACGCAGTCGATGCAAGCCCAGATTTTTTAGAATTTATTAAAAAAAGTGCAAAAGATGAAGGATTGAATAATGTTATACCAATGCTTGTATCAGAAGATAGATTAGTTTTACCTGAAAAAAGTTTAGATTTTATATTTATGCGTAATGTAACCCATCATATACCAAATCGAGTAAAATATTTTAGAAATTTAAAAGATTTTCTAAAACCAGATGGCAAGATTATCATTATAGAGTATAAAAAGGGTAAGTTTTTCACTTTTCGTGGAATATTTGGACATGATGTTCCTAAAGAAATTATTATACGAGAAATGGAAGAGGCTGGATATTTATTAGAAAGAGAATTTGACTTTTTGCCGGAACAGCACTTTACAATTTATTATTAAATATTCTATTAATTATTACTGATAATTTCATAGCTCATAGAAAATATAAATTACCTGAAGGAAGTAGAAAATCAGGTTTGTTCTTTTGATGTGTATCGTTTACTTTATTTAATCTGAAAAACTTGACATACAAAATTGAACAAAACTTTTCCTTTGAAAAAGAATCTGAATTTCCATACTAGATTATTGTATTGTTAATTATTATTATTTCTTTACAGAGAAAGGAAAGAAGATGATTGTTTCAAATTCTGATATATTAAAGTTCTTTGAAAATGTTAAAAATGATTTTGATATTTTTATTCCGTATGCTTCTGAATTAGATGAAGACAATTTATCTTACAAAAAATTTTCTAACAACAAAGAATTTATTATTAACAAATATCGGACAATAGATCCAGTTAAAACATTATTATATTTACCATCAGAAAGGGTTCTTCCTGTAAACCCCAAAGTGCCAAAAAGAATTATTGTCGGAGTAAAAAATTGTGACCTTCGTGCATTAGAAGTTTTGGATGCAGCACTTTTGAAAGATAACTTTGTTGAACCCAATTATAAAGTCTGGCGAGATAATACATATATAATTAGTGCTGATTGTACCGAGGCACTTTCTACATGTCATTGTGTGCTTTTAGATTTCCCACCATATCCTGAAAAGACTGAAGATGTAAGTTGCAGTTATGATCTCAACCTAATCAAGGTTGATGATAATTATCTAATTACTGTAGGTAGCAAAAAGGGTGAGGAATTACTTGAGCTCATTAAGAAATATTGTTCAGTCAGAGATGCTTCACCTGAGGAAAAAAATAAGATTGAAGCTCAACATGCGGAGATAAGAAAAAAACTAGCAGACATTAATTCAGATTTTTCTCCAGATAGAAAATATGATGTTATTTCTGATAATAAGGATGAAGCAACCTGGAAAGAACTTTCTGCGGAATGTGTGGAATGTGGTGGTTGCACAAATATTTGTCCTACCTGTTACTGTATCATTCTTAATGATGAAAGTGAAAAGGACTGTTTCAAAAAAGTACGGACATGGGATTCCTGCCAGTTATCTGGATATGCAAGAGTTGCAGGTGGGGATAGCCCAAGAGCGAAATTATGGGAAAGATTCAGAAATAGATATCAATGTAAGTTTAATATAATGGAACAAAACTTCTCAAAATCAGGATGTACAGGTTGTGGTAGATGTATATCCACTTGCCCCGCAGGAATCGATTTACGAGAAGTTATCCAGAGTTTACAGGAGGTTTAGTCATGCCTAAGGTAGATGCTTTGGATTTGACAAATCTTAATCCTTATGATGTATTAAAAGCTGATGTGCTTGATGTGATAACAGAATCACCCACCATCAAAACTTTTCGTATCAAACCAGAAAAACCATTTGAGTTTGTTACTGGTCAATTTGTTGAACTTACAGTACCTGGTATTGGTGAAGCTCCGTTCACACCTTCCTCTTCACATTATGAAAAAGAAGAAATGGATATTACAATTATGAAAGTAGGGTTTGTCACTGAAGCTGTTCATAGAGTGAAAAGAGGCGATGTGCTTGGCATTAGAGGTCCCTATGGGAAGGGTTATCCTTTAGATAAGTTTAAGGGAAAAGATGTTTTGATTTTAGGTGGTGGTGTTGGATTGGCTCCCTTACGCTGTTTACTACTTACACTTATTCATGATATTGATGATTATAAAAGTATTACTATATGTTTCGGGGCTCGCACACCAGAAGATTTGATATATAAAAACCAATTTGACGATTGGCGAAAATACGATAAAATTCACATCTTGCGCTCTGTCGATATGATACCTGAAGGTCAAAAATGGGATGAGAAAGTAGGTGTAGTTACCGTTCTTTTAGATGATATTAAAATTAATACAAAAGATGCTGTTGCTGTGGCTTGTGGTCCACCTATTATGATGAAATTTGGAACTTTTGCTCTAGTTGATAAAGGTTTTAAAGATGAGAATATCTATCTATCTATGGAAAAGAAAATGTATTGCGGATTTGGTCAATGTCGTCATTGTGTAATTGGTAAATATTATGCTTGCAAAGATGGTCCAGTATTTACATATGATGTGATAAAAGATGAGGAGAAAATCTGGGAATGAGAATATGGTATCCTCGAAATCATACGGAAAAAGATTTATTTTAACAAGTCTTTAAATTATTATTAAAATTATAAATTTAGTTCGTGATAGTTCGTGGCTAAATTAATAAGGATAAAATATAGTTATGAGAAAGCTTTTAATTGATATAACTAAACTTGTAAGGGATAAAGAAGCTTTGGAAAAAATAGATTGTGAATATCTTTATCATGAAGGAACTAATCCGGGTATATTTTCTTTGGTAGAGATTGCAGAATTTGGAGTTTTTTGTAGACAGTGTAAGGAAGCTTTTTGTGTAGATGCATGTCCGAAAGAGGCTTTGGAAAGAACAGAAACTCATCTTGTGAAAAGATACAATATGAGATGTGTGGGTTGTAAAAGTTGTATTTTAGCCTGTCCTTTTGGAACTATATTTCCTGAAGTTATAAACTATATTACTGCAAAATGTGATTATTGTTTAAATCAATTAAATGAAAACCCCGAGTATATTCCTCTTTGTGTAAAAACTGCTGATAACGATTCAGTGAAAATTATTGATATTAAAGAAGAAAATCCTGATGAGAACCTTTATTTTGTTGGTGACTATATGGTTGTAAGAACTCCAAGCTGGAGAGAAAAAGTAGAGAAGAAATAGAAAATCAAAAGGCAAAACGTAAAAGGCAAAAATAAAAAATGGGTAATTATCAAGATTTAGGTGAACGGCTGTTAGACTTTGCAGTAAATGTAATTAAATTAGTTGAAATGCTTCCTAATTCATTATCAGGAAGGAGAATTGGAGATCAACTTTTGCGAAGTGGAACTTCTGCTGGTGCAAACTATGAGGAAGCTCAGGGAGCTGAATCAAAAAAAGATTTTACTCATAAACTTCAAATTTCATTAAAAGAAATAAGAGAAGCAAATTTTTGGCTTCGTTTATTGCTAAAGGCTAATATAATAAAAAATCCTCTTTTAAATATATTGGTTGATGAGTCAAATCAGTTAAAAGCAATACTTTCGAAATCCGTGGTAACTGCAAAGGAAAATATAGGATGAAAACATTTTTGACTTTTTATTTTTGCCTTTTAACTTTTGATTTTTAGGAGAAAGTATGTTTTTGAAATATTTATTTTATTTACTCATTTTCCCGGGTTTTTTGTTTGCTTCAGTTTTTGGTATGATTGTAGGATGGGTTGACAGAAAAGTTAGTGCAAGAGTACAATTTCGTGTTGGACCTCCATTTTTTCAGAACTTTTATGATATCTTTAAATTATGGGGCAAGGAAGTTATATTAGTAAAAAATTCTCCATATTTTATATTTCTTATTGCTCCTATCATTGCTTTTGCATCTGTCTTGATAACCTCCACTTTAGTTGGCACTGCTTTTTTCTTTAATCTTAGCATTGGTGGAGACTTAATATTCATAATATATCTTATGATGATCTACTCGGTTGCATTGATTCTTGGAGCATCTTCAACAGGGAATATTTATTCAAGCATAGGTGCTGGAAGAGAGATGAAACTTTTGCTTTCAGATGAATTAGCATTTATTCTTGTTATTTTAGTACCAATAATACAAGCAGGATATAAAATTGATTTAACTCAAATATTAATTTATCAACAAGCTAATGGAATGATAATCGGTTCAGCCTCAGGGATTATTGCTTTTATTGTTGGCATAATTTGCCTTCAAGCAAAAATGGCCATGCAACCCTTTGATATTGCTCATGCTGAAACTGAAATTATTGATGGTGTTTTAATTGAATATTCAGGTACATTACTTGCATTCTGGAAATTATCTCATTTTATAATGTATGTTTTTCTACCTATGTTATTAGTTATTTTGTTCTGGGGAGGAATTAGTTTTGCATCTGTTGGCAGTATTATTGCTGGAGTTTTAAAATATTTATTGATTGTAGTCCTTATGATATTAATAAAAAATACAAATCCTCGTATTAGAATTGATACAGCCATAAGTTTTTTCTGGAAATATGCCAGTCCTCTGGCCTTGGTTGCTGTTATATTAGCAATTTTTGGAGTGTAATATATGGCATTTTATAACAAGATTATAAAGAAATCTATATGGGTGTTTCATGTAAGTGCAAGCCCGTGCAACAATTGTGATATTGAAATTCTCGATCTAATAACACCCGGATATGATATTGAAAGATTTGGCATTAAACTTGTTGGTTCTGTTAGACATGCAGATGTGTTACTCGTTACAGGAATTGTTTCACATAAGATAGCACCAAGAATAAAACAGTTATATGAGCAGGCACCAAAGCCAGTGTTTGTTGTTGGTATTGGAACATGTACTGTAGGTGGTGCTACTTTTAAGCAAAGCTATAACAAAGCAGGAGCATCATTAGATAAAATTATTCCTGTTAATGCTTTTATACCAGGATGTCCTCCAAAGCCAGAAGCCATGATTGATGGAATAGTGAAATTATTAGGAACTTTAAAATGAAAGAAAAAGAACAAATATTTTTTGAAAAGTTTAAAGACAAATTTACTAAAATCATAAAAAAGAAAAAAAGAAATTATTTCAATGTAAAGAATAAAGATTTAATAGAAATTGCTGATTATCTTTTCAACACAATGAAATGTCGGCTTTCAATATGTACTGCCACAGAAGTTTATGATGGGCTGGAAGTTCTATATCATTTTACTGATGATACAACAGGAACATATTATAATCCACGCGTAAAAACCAGCCTTAAAAATCCTGAGATAAATTCTATTACACCAATTATAGAAGGTGCTAATTGGATTGAAAGAGAAATGTATGATCTTTTTGGAATTAAATTTAAAGGTCATCAAGATTTGAAAAAATTGCTTACTATTAATAGTCCAGAATTTTCTGAGGATGACCATCCAATGAGATTCAAGAGAAATCAAAAGGTAAAAGTTAAAAGTCAAAAATAAAAATTTAATAAAGATTTAAATTAAATCTGTAGTTAGATTTTTTTAGGAGATGTAATGAGTAAATGCCGAATTCCCTTAGGTCCTTTTCATCCCCTTTTGGAAGAGGCTGAATTTTTCAATATCAAAGTTGAAGGTGAAAAAGTTGTTGATATTGAAATGGAAACAGGTTGGATGCATAGAGGTCATGAAAAGATATCTGAGACAAAAACCTTTACTCAATCAATATTTTTAGTTGAGAGGATTTGTGGTATATGTTCAACTTCGCATCCATTTGCTTGTGTCAATGCAATTGAAGATATTGATAATATAGAAATTCCAGAACGAGCAAAATATATACGAGTTTTAATAGGTGAATTAGAAAGAATACACAGCCATTTACTTTGGGTATGTTTAGCAGGTCATTTTATTGGATATGATACTTTATGGATGTGGGCTTGGAAATATCGTGAACCAATCCTACAACTTTCTGAAATGATAACAGGTAATAGAAATCATTATGCAATGATGCGTGTTGGAGGCGTGGGAAGAGATTTTGATAATTCACTAATTCCAAAGATAATCCCTGTTTTAGATATGATAGAGAAAAAAATGGTAATGCTTGCTGGTGCTGCAAATGATGATCCTGTATTAAGATCAAGATTGAAAGGTGTTGGAGTATTAACAAAAGAAGATGCTATAAATTATTGTGCTAATGGACCGACCGCCCGTGCCTCCGGAGTTGATATTGATGTCCGCAGAGATGACCCCACTGCTTATGAAGTGGTGGATGTAAAGGTAATCGTTACGCCAAATGGTGATGTATATGATAAATTAGTAGTGCGTGTTTTGGAAATAATTGAGTCTTGCCATATTATTAAACAATGTCTAAAGGCATTTGAAAAAGTGCAAGGTCCAATTATAAATAAAGTAAAAGAAATTTCTCCTGGTGAAGGAATTGGCAGATATGAAGCTCCAAGAGGTGAAGTTTTTCATTATATAAGAAGTGATGGCAGTAATAGACCTTTAAGGCATAAAGTTCGTGCTCCCAGCTTTTCCAATATACCAACATATAAAGCTTCTTGTGTGGGAATTCCCCTTGCTGATGCTCTTATAACCTTAGCTTCTGTGGATCCTTGCTACTGTTGTACAGAACGAAGTATCAAGGCTTTTGATATAAATGGTAAAAAAATTGAGCATAATCTTTTACATCTTTCTCGGAAGAAAACAGAGAGATTACAAAGAGAATTAATTCCAAAAGAAAAATCTCTAATTGATGGAATATTTGACTTGTCATTATCGAGATAACCATTGATAAGAAAGGTAAAATAAATGTTGAATAATTATTTATTTTTAATAATCTTAATTCCAATTGTAATTACTATAATTAATATCTTCTTACCAAAGATTCTTAAGAAAATATTAACATTTGCTGGAGTTATCTCTACTCTCTATTTTAGTATTAGAATCTTTTCTGCTGGAAATTTAAGTTTTTTAATGCTCAATGGAATTGTTTTGCAGTCTGACTCGCTTTCCAATTTTATATTACTCTTTATAAACATTCTAAGTCTGATAATTTTAATATACTCATTGAAAAATGTAAAACCTGAGTTTGAAAGTAAATTTTTCCTTCTTTTTCCATT
>DAOVPZ010000035.1 GCA_030628975.1 Candidatus Cloacimonadota bacterium | reverse complement strand
TGATTTTGGAGACCAATATATTGAAGTTGCATTAGGAGATGGCACTGGGATGAACTGGACACCCTGGGATGATGGATTAGCAACAAATGGTGAGACCTGGGGTATGTTTGGCAATGATTTCGCAGATGTTGATAATGATGGTGATTTAGATATTGGGAGTAATTCTTTTGGATGTTGTGATGGAGTGCATATCTATTTAAATCAGAGTGATGGTAGTTGGGTACAAAGTTTCGGATTTATAGGTGGGAATTCTAATATGGATTTTACTTTTGGTGATATTAACAGAGATGGTAATGTGGATTTGGCTGTTGGACAACAGTATGGTACTATTTATTTTGGTGATGGAACTGGAAATTTTACTCTAAACGATGCGAATTTACCTTCTCCGGGTAATACTGGTCATAAGGGAACTGCTTTAGGTGATGTTGACAATGATGGAGGAAAAGATGTATCTTATGTTAACAGTGATGGTGGAATAGAGATATGGATCTGGGATGAGACACAGGAATTCTGGATTGATTTCTCAGGAACCCTCCCATCAAGCGGTAATTATGAATCAACTCAATTATATGATATGAATGTGGATGGATATATAGATGTATGTGCCTTTGGTAATGGTGCATTTACTTTATGGCTTGGTGATGAGACAGGAAATTGGACTCAGGATGCTCAATTTAGCACACCCTCTCCAGGTGACTGTGAAGCTTTTCGTATAGGTGGAGATATTGACCATAATGGTTTTCCAGATATAGTATTAGTCTCTGATGAGGGTTCATGGCCCAGTTCATATAATCATTTGCATTGTTTCAAAGAAACATCAGTAGCAGAAAGTCTAACAATTACCCCGATGTTTCCAAGAGGAAATGAGCATTTTATTAGATTTTCTGCTCAATTTATTGATTGGGTTTCTGCTGTACCAAATGGTGATTCATCATTTGTTAAACTTGAGTATTCTAGATTTGGGAATAATGGACCTTGGACAACAATTTCAGATAGTTTACCCAATAATGGTCGTTATCAATGGAAGATTCCAAGAATCAGTTCGTTAAATTGTTATATCCGGTATACAGCTTGGACAGCAAGTGACACAGTAACTGCAATTACTCCTTCTGCCTTCAGTATTTCGGGTGAGCCCGTTGAGGTTGATAAGCTCAACATTTCAAATAATAAAATCTTTTTACAAAATTATCCCAATCCATTTAACCAGCAGACTATAATTAAATTTTCTATTCCTCAAGATTGTTTTGTAGAACTGAAAATCTATGATATTAAAGGGAAATTAGTATTAACATTAGTAAATAAAAGTTTTAAAGCAGGATTTCATAATATTCTTTGGAATGGTAGGGATAGAAATAATAAAATTATTCCCAGTGGTATATATCTTTATCAGATTAAGACAAAAGATTATTATGTAAATAGAAAGTTGTTGTTGATAAAATAGTGTCATATTACCAGAGGAGGTAAACAATGAAGAATAAAACCTTTTTTGTTTTCGTTGTGCTCTTATTTATCTGTTTTACAGAGATATGCAACGCACAAGAGATTCAAATTCCGATAGATGAAGAAGGTAAAATTGAATACATTGATTCAAAACTTGAGCAAAAGCTGGGGCTATTTGCCGAATACAGCAAATTTCGAGAAGCTCGTTTATTCCAGATTTCAGATACATCATTTGTACTTGAGATTTTTTATCAACCTCAAGAAAAGTTATTAAAAGTTAGATTGCCGTTTTCTTTGGAGGACACTAAAAACTTTCAGCGAAAAGTTACAGAACGAATTAAACAAAAAGAACCTCAAGTTGTCATCAATCAAGAAGGACGCACCAAACTAATTGTTGGTACTATGGGGCTTTCTTTGGGATATTATGGATGGGCTGTCCCAGTAGCACTTGAAGTTGATGACGTGAAATTAGCAGTAGCGCTTTATATGTTCACAAGTAGCGCAGGATTTTATATTCCTCTCTCTGTAACAAGAAACATCCCTGTGACCGACGCAGCAGCAACCTTGAGCCTCTATGGAGGGAGATGTGGCATTGTACATGGGATATCTCTAGCCAACTTACTTAGCAGGGAACCCTCTGGACAAGGGTTAAGCGCATCGGGAATGCTTGTAAGCATCGTCGAAACCCTTGCTGGTTTTAATATTGCCAATAGATTAAATATTAGTGCAGGGACAGCTGAGACAATCTGTGTCGGAGGAGATTTTGGGATTGGTTTGGGTTTGGGTATGGCTCATTTAGCAAATTTTTTTGGTGATGACAAAGGACAAGCAGTCGCAGGAAGCATACTACTTGGATCAGGAGTGGGACTTTTTTGGGGAAAATTGTTAGCAGATCATCAACCATATACCAGAGGTGATGCCCATGTTCTTAGTGCCACTGGACTCCTTGGCGCTTATATTCCACTTGCAGCGGTTGATATTTCTGGAACAAAAAACGAAAAAGCTTATACAGCTGCATCAATGCTTGGAGCTGTAGTTGGACTCGGTCTGGGGCATAATTTAGTACAAGGGAAAGACTTCACAACTAGTCAGGGGAACCTGATTAGACTAAGTGAACTTGCAGGAGGATTGCTGGGGTTAGGGGTCGCATACCTTATATCTTCAGAAGATGAAGATAGCAGCGTATTATATTCGACATCAAGTTCTATTGGCGCAGCAGGTGGATTTTGGTTAATGTATCGGTCTTACGCACAAAGCGCTCGAACATCCCATAAAGGTTCCTCATGGAATATTAACATTAGACCAGAAGGCTTGTTAGCTTTTGCAATGGGCAAAATAATTAGTTCTGCTAAAGAAACCCCTCTGCCATTGCTTACATTTGATTTTAGATTCTGATATAAATGAATTGGCAGTTGGGAATGAAATGCCAACAAATAAGATGTTGATTTGAAATAAGGTCCAATGGCTTTATTTAAATTAACATAATATAAAATATTTCTTTAGAGGCCTGATGAAACTGTTGGAAAAGTGATAGTATTTTGAAAATCACATTTATTTTTAAAAGTTGAATAAAAGATTATTAAGTTTTTTTATATCAGCATTTAATCACCTGAGAAACTTGAGTCATTTATTTGTTCATACTCGTATAAATGTAAATTATATGATAAATGTTTAAAGTTTTACCATTATTTGTTTTCTTATTTTTTCCTATTAGTTTTTTGTATTTTAAATTTCATAAAAATATGAGAATTTATTTGAACTAACATTTTAATTTCATATATTTTGTATCATATTTCAAAACTTTATCATAGAATTATTGGTAAAATAAAAAAGTTTATATATTGCTTGACAGTTAAATATTTATGAAAATATTATTGAAATATTATAAAGGATAATAATCGAGATGAAAAAAGGAATATTTTTTATTCTATTTGGTTTATTACTTTTACCAGCTTTATCTTTTTCTAACGAAGTTGAACCCCCAACAGATATGTCATTCTTGTTTGAATTATCTATTGTTAGAATCTTGAGTCCTTCATCTACAATACAAGAATATGATTGTGATTTAGAGGTTGATTTATTTGACCCTATGAATAAAGAAGGTGACAGGTCATCAAGGGGTGGTGATGAAGAGCCAAAAATAGGACGTCGTGGTCATAGAATACAAAGAGTTACAGATAAGAGAAATAAAAAAATAATAAACCCAATTAGATAATTTATTGTCTTCTTTTCTTATATTACTAAAAATAGCTGGCTGGTTTATCAGTTGAGCTATTTTTCTATAAATTGGGAAGATTGATTAAAATTAAGATAATAAAATCATAAGTAAACAATAGGAGAAATTATGCACGATATAAAAGACATAGGTTTAGCAAAAGAAGGATTAGAAAGAATAGAATGGTCAGAGAAAAATATGCCTGTTTTACGAATGATACGCGCAAGATTTGCAGATGAGAAACCTTTAGAGAATATTAGAATTGGAGCATGTTTACATGTTACAACTGAAACAGCAAATCTTATGAGAACATTACAAGCTGGTGGTGCAGACCTTCGGCTTTGTGCATCTAATCCACTTTCAACTCAAGATGATGTTACTGCAGCATTAGTGCAACATTTTAATATTGATGTGTATGCAATCAATGGTGAGGATAATAAAACTTATTATGATCATATTGATAGTGTTTTAGAATTCAATCCAAATATTACAATTGATGATGGCTGTGATCTTGTTTCTATATTACATTCAAAATATCCAGAAAAATGTAAGGATGTGATCGGTGGAGGGGAGGAGACCACAACAGGTGTTATTAGATTATATAGTATGTTTAAGGATGGTGCTCTTAAATATCCAATTATTGCAGTAAATGATGCAAAGACAAAACATTTTTTTGATAATCGTTATGGTACTGGACAAAGTACAACTGATGGTATTATTCGTGCCACAGACATTTTATTTGCTGGTTCAACTGTTGTTGTTGCTGGCTATGGCTGGTGTGGAAGAGGATTTGCAATGAGAGCAAAAGGTATGGGAGCAAATGTTATTATTACTGAAGTGGATCATCTGAAAGCAATTGAAGCAGTATTGGATGGTTTCCGAGTGATGAAGATGATCGATGCAGCTCCATTAGGTGATTTATTCGTTACCCTCACAGGAGATATTAATGTCATAGATATTCCTCATATCAAGAAGATGAAGAATGGAGCTATTATATGCAACTCAGGTCATTTTGATGTAGAAATCAACTTAAAGCAAATGAACGAGATATATGAGAGTAAGAAAAAAGTTCGTAAATTTGTTGAGGAATATAAAATTTTTGGTAAAAGTATTTATGTTCTGGCAGAAGGCAGGCTAATAAATCTTGCTGCTGCAAATGGTCATCCTCCTCTTGTTATGGATATGAGCTTTGCTAATCATGCATTAGTAATTGAATATTTTGTAAAAAAATTCAAGAATGGAGAAAAATTACCTATTAAGGTAAGTCCTGTGCCTGAAGAGATTGATACTTATATTGCTCAACTTAAACTTAAATCTATGAATATTGAAATTGATAAACTTACTGAAGAACAGGAGAAATATCTGAGTTCTTGGACTCTTGGAACATAAGTGATATAATTCAAATTACAAATAATAAATTAC
This sequence comes from Candidatus Cloacimonadota bacterium, assembly GCA_030628975.1. GTDB lineage: Bacteria > Cloacimonadota > Cloacimonadia > JGIOTU-2 > JGIOTU-2 > JAGMCF01. The sequence goes on along the minus strand of DAOVPZ010000035.1, from coordinate 3,709 downwards.
AAATAATTTAATATGAAATATTCTGATATTAAAGAAAGATGGGAAAAATTTAATAAGTGGAAGAAAGAATATACATTAGAGCGGGTTAGCAAAATGTCTCCAGAAGAAAGAGTAAATGAATATTTTATGTTGGTAGAAGCATTCTACAAATTACATCCTGAGGAAAAGGGCAAAATTCACTGGGATAAGATAAACTATTACAAAAGCTTACATGATAAATTTCTATTATGCAAAAAACATTAAGGAATATTATTAGTTTTTTGAATGAGAACAAGATAGAGTATGCTATAATTCGCGGACTTGCTAATTCTTTTTATGGCAATCCAAGAACAACGCAAGATATAGATATTCTGATTAGTTGTGCGAATAACAGACAACTTTTACTTATAAGTCTATTAGAAAAACAATATAAAATTTTACCTAAAAATCCTCTTGAATTTATACATCAGACAAGAGTTTTACCAATAATAGATAGACAAACTGATATTACAATTGACTTAGTCTTTTCACTAATACCTTTTGAGGAAGCCATTATAAAAGGAGCGAAAAAAATAAAGATATTTGATATTGGAATAAGAGTGATAACTCTGGAGAATTTGATATTAATGAAACTTATTTCAGATCGGATAAAGGATATTGATGATGTTGAATTTCTAATAAAAAATTATGAAGAAAAGATAGATTATATATATTTAGAAACAATAGTGAAGGAACTCTCTTCCTTTCTTGAGAGTGAAGTTATACTTAAAAGATTTAATAAGATTAAAAGGTGAAAGACATGAATCATAATAAACACATATTCACATCAGAATCAGTAACTGAAGGACATCCTGATAAAATTTGTGATCAAATATCTGATGCAATTTTGGATGCAGTAATTAAACAAGATCCAGATTGTAGAGTAGCTTGTGAGACATTTGTTACTACAGGTTTGGCTCTTATTGGTGGAGAAATAACTACAAAGTGTTATGTTGATATTCCTCAAATTGTTAGAGAAACAGTAAAAGAAATCGGCTATACTGAACCGGCATTAGGTTTTGATTATCGCACAATTGCAGTACTTTGTACTATTAACACTCAATCACCTGATATTGCAATTGGTGTAGATAAAGCCAATATCCATGAGCAAGGAGCTGGTGACCAAGGCATGATGTTCGGCTTTGCATGTGATGAAACGCCGGAGTTTATGCCAATGCCAATAATGTTAGCTCATAAATTAGTAAGAAAACTTTCACAAGTTAGAAAAGAAGGAGTATTAGCATATTTAAAACCAGATGGTAAATCTCAGGTTTCAATTGAATATGAAAATGATATGCCAAAAAGAATTGTTGATGTTGTAATTTCTGCTCAACATTCTCCAGATATAACTCTTGAAGATTTAAAAGCAGGCATTTTAGAAAAAGTCATAAGATCTGTCATACCATCAGAAATGTGGAATGATGATATTAATATACATGTTAATCCAACTGGTAGATTTGTGGTTGGTGGTCCTATGGGTGATACAGGTTTGACCGGAAGGAAGGTCATTGTAGATACATATGGAGGAAAAGGTAGTCACGGGGGTGGCTGTTTTTCAGGAAAAGATCCATCCAAGGTAGATAGAAGCGGTTCTTACATTGCTCGTTATATCGCAAAGAATATTGTCGCTTCTAAAATTGCAAAGAAGTGTGAAATCCAATTAGCTTATGCAATCGGTGTGGCAGAACCTGTAAGTATTATGGTTGATACATTTGGAACAGGTAAAGTTTCTGATGATGAATTGAGAAAGATTGTAAGAAAAGTTTTTCCTTTAAGACCAGGGGAAATAATTGAGTATTTACAACTAAAAAGACCAATTTATAAACTAACTGCTGCTTATGGTCATTTTGGCAGAAAAGAAGACACTTTTACCTGGGAAAAGATTGACAAGATAAATGAAATTAACAAGCATATAATCTGATTTCTTTTACAAGGGTAAATGTATGAATAACATTGCTGTTATTGAAGAATTACATGGTTCACTTGAAATATCAGATGATGATACAAAGTGGTATGCAGTTTATACAAAGTCTCGTCATGAAAAGAAGGTTGCGCGGGGTTGCATTGATAATAACATTTCATATTATTTACCTTTACAGGAGAGTGTAAGACATTATAAAAATCGCGTAGTTACTTTTATGAAACCACTCTTCTCAGGATATATTTTTTGTAGATGTAATGGGGATAGGAAAAGACAATTATATCAGACAGGACATATTTGTAAATTCATTGAACCGCTTGATCAAGTACAATTTCTTAATGAATTACAACAGATTCGTGGAGTTAGAGAAAAGGGTTTCAGGCTATTTCCCCATTCTTATTTACAAAGAGGTAGAAGAGTGCGAGTAATAAGAGGTCCTTTTAGAAATTTTCAAGGGAAGATTTCTCATCGTAAGGGAGAATATAAATTAGTTTTAAATATTGATTTGATCCGTCAAGCTGTGGCTGTAGAGATTGATATAAATGATATTGATTTAGTTGATTAATATTTTCATTATTTATAAATAATGTAGCGTAACATACTTATTTTCAATCACTTGCAAGTTATAATACTTGCAAGTGAGGAGCACATAGTGTCTCTATTACATAAAGTATAAAATATATTATCTTTACTTTATAAGGTTTTATAAAAAAACTATTGTATATTATGATGAACAATAATACCCCTAAATCGTTCAGTATAATGAACGATAAGGCTATATTTATTGTGAATTTGAATAATTCCTATTATAATAGAGATAAAAATATTATTAATGTCAGAGAAAATTAAATACATTTTAACAGATTGGTTTGAAAGAGCTATTCCTGAATACATTGAGAGAGATATAACTGCAGATATTTTTGAAGAAAATATGATCCTAGCAAGTGATGGGCACAAAGTGTGCCTGGATGGAGAGAGATGAATACACCAAAAATTGCAGTAATAGGTTCTGGCTCCTGGGGATTCAATCATGTTAGAACTTTTAATAATATACATGATTGTGAACTCGCAGGAGTTAGTGATTTAGTTGAGAAAAATCTTGAAAGAGTGAAAAGACAATTCCCTGAAATAAGAGTTGAAAAAAATTACAAAAAATTAGTAGAAAATTCTGAAACTGATGCTGTGGTTGTAGCTACAAGTGCAGAAACCCACTTTCAGATTGCAAAGGATGCACTTCTATGTGACAAACATTGTTTTGTAGAAAAGCCCATTACTCTGGATATTGAAGAAGCTGAAGAATTGGTCAAATTAGCCAAAGAGAGAAATCTAGTTTTAATGGTTGGACATTTGCTTCTTTATCATTCTGCAGTTGAGTATCTAAAAAAGCTGGTTAATGAAAAAACAATCGGTGATGTGCTTTATATTTATTCTCAGAGAGTAAATCTTGGAAAGGTTCGTTCTACTGAAAATGCTTTATGGAGTTTTGGTCCGCATGATATTTCTATTATGCTTCATTTGGTTGATGCAAAACCAGTTCGAGTCTCAGCAACTGGTCAGACTTTTTTACAAAAGAAGAATTCAATTCATGATGTAGTATTCTTTACTATCTATTTTGATAATAAAGCAGTATGTCATGGACAGGTTAGCTGGCTTGACCCTCATAAAATAAGGAAATTCACAATTGTTGGAAGTGAAAAAATGGTAACTTTTGATGATATGGAAATAAGAGAAAAAATCAGAATTTATGATAAAGGTGTTGATGCTTCGCAT
>DAOVPZ010000048.1 GCA_030628975.1 Candidatus Cloacimonadota bacterium | reverse complement strand
AGTCAAAGATGGTGATATAATTTATATAAGGCATTCCTAAGAATTAAACTTGCCTGTCCACCGACCCGTCCTCCGCAGTAGCTCTGCTACGGAGGGTGGAAGCATAGCGAAGGTGGAAAACTTGAAACTGGAAATTTGATAATATCTAGTATAATAAAAAATAAGTTTAAATTATAAGGAAGAAGAATGTCAAAAATAAATGTAAATTTGTTATTATATAAATTGTAAAACTATTACTTATATAAAATCAACCTTATATATTTAAATAAATTATGAATAAAAAAGAACCTAAACCAAAACTAATCTTAGGATTAATTTTAATCGCACTTGGATTATTGCTCTTCTTTTCTTTATACTCTTTTACAATTGATGATATAATATCAATAAAAAATGCTAAGCTTAATTTTATAAAAGTTATCACATTAAAATTCCCTTATTCAAGAAATATGATCGGTCCTTTTGGTGCATTATTATCATATTCATTCATATTTTTATTGAGTAAACCATTTAGCTTTGCATTTGCTGTGTTTATGTTTTTCAGTGGATTTCTTTTAATATTCGGATATAAAATCAAAAAGCTTTCCAGTAAGCTAATTTTAATTCTATTATTATTAGTTTGGTTAGCTCTCTTTTATCTTGCTGTTGGAGGTATATTCCTATTTAGAACGGGGATAGTCTTCTCATTTTTGATAGAAAAGATATTTTATCCAATTTTCAAAAGTCTTGGAACTTCCATATTATTAGGATTGGCTCTTTTAGGAACTTTGATTTTTATATTTGAACCTGAAAGAATTGCTTTATGGTTAAAAAAATTTTTCTTATTCTGCTTCCCATTCTTCAAGAAAAAAAGAAAAGCATATACTCGAATCAGAAAGCCATTAATTTCCTATTTAAAACCAGAATTAACATCGGATAAATCCTCTGAACAAGCAGAAAGAACAGAAAAAATAATAATGCCACCTATTGGTAAGCCATTTGAAAGATCTTTAAAAAGTATTACATCTGATGAAGCATATACTCTTCCAAATTTTGATAATATTTTAAAAGATTCCTACTCACTCAGTAAACATGATTTAGAATCAAAAGAGAAGGAGATTCAAAACAACAGCAAGCTTCTACGCTCAAAACTTGGTGAATTTGGCATTGAAGGAGAAGTCACAAATGTAAATGTTGGTCCTGTGATTACTCAATATGAAGTTAGACCAGCACCTGGAATGAAAATAAGCAAATTTACTGCTCTGGCAGATGATCTGGCTTTAGCAATGAAAGCTTCAAAAATTCGTATTGTAGCTCCTATCCCGGGAAAAGATACTCTCGGCTTTGAGATTCCTAATAAACATCCTGATATTATCAGACTTAAAGATGTTCTAAATTCCGAAGAGATGAGAAGCAATCCATCACCGACTCTTATTGCTTTGGGTAAAACTATAACGGGAAAGCCTTTTGTGACTGATTTGAAGGATCTGCGGCATCTACTTATTGCAGGTTTGACAGGTTCGGGTAAAAGTGTTTGTTTGAATGTTATCATAAATTCTATACTTTATCGCGCCACACCCAAGCAGGTACGATTTATCTTTTTTGACCCTAAGAAAATAGAGCTTTCAGGTTATGAAAAAATCCCTCACCTAATAAAAGAAGTTATTACCAACTCTAAAGATGTATTATACCTTTTAAATTGGGCAGTTAGTGAAATGGAAAGACGCTATGACATCTTCGCTCAGCACAATGTTCGAGATATAGATGGCTATAATAAACTCACTAACCAGCCAGAAAATGAGGAAAATGAAGAACCTGAAAATCTTCCTTATGTTATCATAATGATTGATGAATTAGCAGACCTTATGCAAAGTCTAGCGCACGAGATTGAAAAGCCTCTACAGCGACTTTCTGGAATGGCTCGGGCTGTTGGAATTTATCTTGTCTTTGCTACTCAACGCCCATCAGTAGATATTGTTAATGGTATGATAAAGGCAAACTTTCCTTCTCGTATCTCTTTTCAGGTTTATTCCAAGGTAGATTCCAGAACAGTTCTGGATATTAATGGTGCTGAAAGATTGTTAGGAGAGGGTGATATGCTCTTCTCACCACTTGGCAAAAAGCCACCAATTCGTATTCATGGCTCTCTAGTAACTACTGAAGAAGTTAAAAAGTTAGTGAAATACTTATCACAATATCCAAAACCTGAGATAAATATCTCGCTTCCATCAGAAATATCTGAACGAGATTTTGAATATGATGATGAACTCTATCCAGAGGCAGTTCGTATCGCTGTTGAAAGGCAGTTTGCTTCGGTCTCAATGATGCAAAGAAAGTTCCGCATCGGCTATGCCCGAGCAGGCAGACTTATTGATATGATGGAAAGAGCTGGTATCGTTGAAGATGTTGAAGGAAGTAAAGCCAGAAAAGTTTTAATCAAAAAAGAGGATTTGGATAGATTAGGATTTTAAGTATTAATATCATTTTTTAATTTTAAAAGTATTACATATCATATCATATTAAATACATTATATATCTTAAATTTATTAAAAATTAAGTCTCTTATATCTTTATTTTCAAAGAAGTGAAAACTATACAGAAAGTTCTTGACAAAATTTTTAAAAAAAGTGATTTTTATTTTAATAAAAAAATTGGGAGGTATATTATGAAAAAAACAATTTTATTAATACTAACTTTTATGATACCATTAGTTTTATCAGCAGGACATTGGGAATTGAGAGAAGATTATACTTTTTGGGGGAACAGTCCCCCCTATATTCGTTTTATCAATGATGACATTGGATATTTAACAGCATCTTCAGGAGTTTATAAAACAATTGATGGAGGTGATACTTGGGAGATCATTTTCGGAGCTTCCAGTAGTATATATGCCCTGGAAGTAATTGAAGAAGGCACATTTTGGATTGGAACAGATAATGGTGAAATTATTTTGGTAACTGATGATGGAGCTAATTTTGAAGTAAAATATCAAGGAATTGGTAGGTTCTATGACATTCGTTTTAGACGTAATTATGGGGTTGCAGTAGGAAGATATGGACAAGGTATCAGAACAATTGACGGGGGAGATAGCTGGGAAACTATATTAAATAATGGTTCCTGTTTAAATCGTCAGATAAGAATAATCGATGGGCATGTTCTACTTGTTACAGGAGGTGAAACATTGATAAGTACAGATTTTGGAAATACTTGGCAAAATTTAGACATCTATTCTACAACAGACGGTATTTATGCTTTTAATGAAAATGATATTTGGATAGGTGGTACGAGCTTTATTCATCACTATGATGGATATAATATTGATTCATTTTATTTTGCAGCTTATATTAATCCTCCTGTTCCTGTTCGTGCAAGAGAGGTTGATTTTGTTAATGAAATGGAAGGTTGGTTTTGTACATCAAACTGGGCGCAACCTGTGTGCACTGGATACATATTCCATACTACAGATGGAGGAGAATCCTGGCAATTAGATGAAACAAATAATACTGAAAATATGAGATATTGTTCATTATGTATGATAAATGAGAATAAGGGTTTTGCTGGTAGTGTTCTTTCTAATCCACCTTATCTTGGTTGTCTTTATGAATATAAACCAGATGTGGACATTCAAAATGCTTCCTTTGTTTTAGATCGGAGCTTAAAGCAGAACTATCCCAACCCATTCAATCCCGATAAAATCAGGAATACTAAAATTCAATACTCACTTCTGCACAAAAGTAATGTCTCTCTTAAAATCTATAATATTAAAGGCGAATTGGTAAAAACATTAGTTGATGAAAAGAAAAGAGCAGGATCTTATGCTGAAACATGGGATGGAAAGGATGATAACAACAATCCAATAAATACAGGTATTTATTTTTACAGATTAGAAGTAGGTAATAGAGTTATCGATACCAAGAACTGCTTAATTTTGAAATAGTATCCTTCAACTTTTTATTTTTATAATCCTGTTGAAACCAAAGAATTAAACTCTATAAAGTAGTAATAAGTAAAAAATTAAAAGAAGGAATAAGCGAAAGGGAATTTGTTTCAACAAGATAATTATTAGCAAGAATTTAACCAGAAAACAATAGAAAAAAGTGATTTTTCAATAAAATTCTAACTTTCATTCTTAATTGCCAAAAACATTGACAAACAAATTGTAAACTTTTCATATAATTCATCTAATCTGATAATTGAATTTTTATGTAATAAAAAAAATCTATTTTCTATCATAAAAAATGATGAATTTTAATCAAGTTTATTTAATATTATTTTTGTTGTCATTTTGTCACCTAAGCAATTCTGTGTGATATATAATAACCAAATTATCAGTTAGTTGTAAATCTTATTAAGGACTTTAAATATGAAAATTAAAATATCTCTTTCATTAACTATAATTATTTTATCAATAAGCTCTCAGATTCTTTTTGCTGACCCAGTACTGGATAAATTTTTAGATAGAAATAAAAATATAATATCCTACCAGGTGGATTTCGAAAAAGTAAACTATTGGTCTGAACTTGATACGGTTCTTTATTCTTATGGAAAACTATATACAAAAGGAAATAATATCCGTTTAGAACACCTTTTTCCAGGTAAGGAACTTATGATTGGTACTGAAAATGATTTAATATTATACTTTCCTGAACAAAAGCAATTGATAAAGCAGGATTCAGATTATTGGCAATCCTTACTTTCACCAGAATTATTAGCCCAAGAATATATAAATTATTGTACTTTAAAAGCAACAAAAATAGTTAAGGATGGCACAATTTTTATATTCGGCACCAATGAAGAAATGGACGATTTCTCGGAAATCGTTATTCAATTTTCCAATATTGATTCGCTTATTCATTTTTTTGAATATAAAGATAAATATAATAATATGGTAAGTTATAATTTTAGTAATCATAAAATTAATCAAAATATTGCTGACTCTCTATTTTATATAAAAATTCCTGATGATGTTACAATCTTTGATCAAAGAGTTAAACAATAGTTATCTTCAAGCAATAAAAACAGAAAGAATAAATTGAATATCGAACAAGGATTAACGATTTAAGATTTTAGAAGTAGAGTCCAAAATGAATAAATATGATTTAGAAGAACGATTGATAGAATTTTCAGTCCTGATAATTGAAATTGTAAATGAGATGCCTAATTCAAAAGCAGGAAATCATCTGTCAGGACAATTAGTTCGTTCCGGTACATCTGTTTCTCTTAATTATGGCGAAGCACAGAGTGGAGAGTCCAGGAAAGATTTTATCCACAAAATGAAAATTGTTTTGAAAGAATTGAGAGAAACATATATCTGTCTGAAAATAATCCACAAAACAAAGCTATACAAAACAGAAACAAAAATTGCAAAAGCCAAAAAAGAGAATGACGAACTGATTTCGATTTTTGTAAAAAGTGTTGAAACTGCTCAAAAAAATCTGAATCAATGAAAATAATTATTATTCACAAATTCACCCTGTGGAATAGTTTACTACATTCAACAGGGTAAATCAAAAATCGTTAATCGGTGTTCCTTGTTCTTAAATCAAATAAAGAGACAAAAATGCCTGAAGATAACAAAAGCTATACCCAATAAGGGTTTCAATGCAAAATTGAAAGGAAATGCAAGAAATGAAAATTAGTAATAAATTGAAACGGAAGAGCTATAAAATCCCTTACTGGGCATAGCCAAACCGGTAACTGTAATGATAGCATTAATAATGGCTGGTGGTGTTGGAACGAGGTTTTGGCCACTTAGTACTAAAAGCAAGCCCAAACAATTCCTCAATATTCTTGGTGAAAAGTCTATGATTCAGCAGACAGTCGAAAGAATAAAACCTATTATAAATTATAAGGATATTTATATTGTTACCAATATAGAACAGGTCGAACTTGTTATAGAACATCTTCCACAAATTCCAGAAGAAAATGTCGTTGCAGAACCTCTCGGAAGAAATACTGCTGCTTGTATTGGACTTGGAGCTATTATCTTAGAAGAGAAATATCCATCTGATGAAACAATGTTAGTTCTTCCTGCAGACCATTATATTGGTAAACCAGAAAAATTCCTTGAGATAGTTTCATTCGCTTCACAATTTGCCAAAGAAAGTAAGAATTTAATAACATTCGGAATTAAACCAACTTTCCCAGCAACAGGATATGGATATATTGAATCTGGAGAAAAAATTCGTGAGGGCAAATTCCCAACTTATAATGTAAAAAAATTCAAAGAAAAACCAGATTTGGAAACTGCAATAGCATTTTTAAGCTCAGGTAATTTTTCCTGGAATAGTGGTATGTTCCTCTGGCGAATTGATGTAATATTAGATGCAATAAAACAATATATGCCAGAATTATTTTATCAACTGCAAAAAATGAAAAAATCTTGGCAACAAAAAAGAACCAAAGAAACTAAAGAAATTTATCAAAACCTTCAAAGCATTCCTGTTGATATTGGAATTATGGAAAGAGCAAAAAATTCTGTTGTTATTCCTGTAGATATTGATTGGAACGACATTGGCAGTTGGCAGGCTGTTTATGATATGAAAAATAAGGATAAAAACGGAAATTTTTTTGAAGGGCATATAATAGATATTCATTCAAAAAATAATTATGTATTATCCGAAAGCAAGAAAAAGATTATTTCTCTTTCTAATGTAGACAACCTGGTTATTGTAGATACTAAAGATGCTCTTTTAATATGTAAAAAGGAAAAATCTCAAAATGTAAAAAAGATTGTTGAATTACTAAATAAAAAAGAAGAAGTTACATGAAAAAAGAAGAATATATATTTAAGTTCCCATCATTCTTAAGAATATTTTCAATAATAATTGCAATTTTGGCTCTGGTTTGGTCAGTTTATTATATTATCTTTGAAATAAATCCAGCTACTCCATGGTTTAAAAAAATTTCCCCATTTATTATAATTTTCCTTGTTATTAATGTATTATACAAAAATCTTTGGGGAGTAAATTCTATTAATATTCATCCCGACCAGTCGGGATTGCAACTCAAATTTATCTTAAGAAAAAATATCTTTATAAATTGGAACTTAATAAAAAAATTAGAATTCAGTATAAAACTACATAAATCAATAATATTAACTTATAATGAAAATGATAAGGAAAAACAAGTTGTTATCCCAAGAGGGATTCGGGAAATTATTTCTGCTCTGAATCTAATCGCAGAGAGGTCCCCAAATTTGGAGTTGGATGATTTTATGAAGACAATTATAACAAAAAGATCTCAAGAAATTGGATTTTCTTAATTTAATTATTTATGAGTCTACTATAAAAAGTCATATTTATGTTTTTATAAACCGTTAAAACGGTTATGGGCAGGTTCGGGTTTCATTAACACCCAACTTAAGTT
>DAOVPZ010000030.1 GCA_030628975.1 Candidatus Cloacimonadota bacterium | reverse complement strand
TTGTAAGATAAGTTATCAAGCGAAGTGTTGTTTCACTTGTTTTGGAAACCGACCTTGCAGAAGTGTCTTCAGAACGGTTAGTTTGAAGCTTTTGTTTTAATCTAATACTTACCTGATAAATTGGTCGATAATCCAATTCTCCTTGAAAACGGACACTTCTTCTTCCATCAGATTTTCTTTTCCAGATATCAAGATAGGCTTTTGTTAAAGTTAGTTGACGATGAAATTTAAATCTTGATTCAATATAAATTCCTTCTTCAGGTTGTGACCAGGGAGAATTGTAATATACTTCAGAAACAAGTGGATTTTTCAAATAGTATTGTTTTTCAAGAATAGTGCCATCAAATCTTTCGTGTTCAGCAAATGGACGAGCATAAGGATTGTCAAAAGCCAAATCATAATTTCTATAAAGCATAAGAAAATTTAGGTTCTCAAAACCTAAATAAGCACTTGCAACAATTGCTTTTGGGTCATCCCCTAATTTTGCCAGTTTCCCATCTACTTCTAATTCTGCATATTCACCTTGAAATGAAAAATTTTTGAGAGTTGTTTGCCAGTCAAAACCATAAACTCTACGATAGTTTCTTTCATAGTTGTCAGTTTTTGTAGAATATAAAGATGAGATTTCAGAATCAGTCATTTTTATCTTTTTATAGTAGTAATCATCTTCAATTAGATATTCATCGATTGAGTTTGGAGGAGCAATATTAAAATGTTTGTCATATTCCATTTCATAAGCAGTGATTCCAAGATGAGTGCCGATAATAGGTGATACTTCAATATGCGCTCCTCGTAAAATTTCTCTCAATACATCTCTTCTTGGAGCCATTGAGATTTTACCTATTGGATGTGTAAGATATGGACGATATTGATTGAAATATTCTTCAGCACTTTCTAATTCATCATTTGTGAAACGTGGTTTTGAAATTATATAATAGAATAGATCATCATCTTCATCAATTATGTTATTATTATTACTATCCCAGACAATTGCATCCTTCTTGTCATCCGAGTAGAAAATCGAAACATTTAAAAAGTTATTATCAAATTCAATCGCTCCACCTTTTAACGCAAACTCTTCAGTAGGGGATAGGTCAGGAAAAACTCCTAACACTCGTTTTGTGTATCCAAAGCCAGTTCTGCGTCTATCAAAATAATCAGTATTTTCCATAACCAGACCTTGTCCATAAGTAGCCCGAAAGTTTCCTAATATAATCTTTGTTTTCATTGGCTTTAAATTAATAGCATAAGTGGATTTTGAGTTATCTTTTAAGGTTGAGGCGAAGTCATTATGAAATTCCAAGAAGTTTAGATTTCTATTGTCACCCTTTTTTATAAAGAAGATTGAACCGAATTCCAGGTTAATCCAATCTTCCATCCTTGCTCTAAATTTATGGGAGATTTCAGGTTGGGCATTATCCAAATGGTATCTTCCCCACATAGAGAATTTTTCATTTGTACTATCAGGAACGAAGCTTTCACGCAAAACTTCAGTTAATTCTTCTGAATAAGGAGAGTTATTAAATTTGAATCGATAGTTAAAATGCCATCTACCTTTTTTTTCAGGAGTGTAATAAATAACATAATTTTTTAGATTTGTTGCGCCATAATGTGTCAAACCTGGTGACATCCGCATACTTCTATAATCTGAAAAGTCTCCTACTTTCCGTTGTATGAGTATTGACTTTACATCATTCGGTGTTACAATAGGCATATTCATAAGTTCATGGAAGGTTGCTGTATTGATATTAATAGGGGATATTAATAAATCTTCCCATAAATCGGATATGCCTTCTTGGGATCCTTCATTTGAAGCCAATCTTCTCAAAAGATAATTAATCTGATCTCTTCGTTGAGCAACTTCATCGTAATCAGTGAATGGAAGGATCTTTACAAGAGGTTTTATCTTGTTAAAAGTTATTTGATCAATACTTTTGATTTTCCGCAAGTCATAGACGGAATCAAAATATTTTATGTATGTTCTGTATAAGTAGATATCTTCAGCTTGTTTTTCGGTTATTGGTAGAGATTTTATTTCATTAAAAGAAGCTTGATTCAAATCTAATTGCTCATTTTGAGCAAAAATTTGCACAAATGTAGAGATGATTAAAACCAGAAAAAAGAATATTATTTTCTTCATTTTACATAAGTTTGATTATCAATAGAATTAGCTCAATCACGACAAAAATTAAAAGTATAACCACTAAAAAATTCAGCCAGAATAGTCTCAGTGTGAGTTTCTCAATTTTAGTTTTTAGTTCTTTTATATCTTTATAGAAGTGCTTTTCAAAAACATCATACTTTTGAGAAAGCTCATTATATCCTTTTGAGCTGAATTTGTTTTCCCAATCTTTAATGGCGTGATTTAGGAAACTGAAAAATAGTTTTATGAATCCTTTAATTATTGTTGATCGAGTATTTACATCTTCTTTTCTCTTTTTTTTCATGATATCCTTAAATATATATAATTAAAACATAATTATCTAAAATTGATACCCTATTGCAAAATGATGTGTGGAGTTCAATACTGGATGTGTATTTATTCCATAATTAAATTTAACACCTTTGATTAGAAAACCTATTCCACCAGAAACACTATTTGGATAGGTTGAAGCTCCAGTCCTTAGCCAAAAACTATTTCCAATTTGAAATTCAATACCGAGCTGAACTTTGGTTTCTTCGGAAAATTTTTGCTTCAGATCTATCTCGGTTGTAACACCATGATACGGCTGATATGCCACCCCAATTGTTAGGTATTGAGGAAGATCATTAGTGGTCTCTTTCCCTACTGATGGATTATTTATGTTTTTAACAGCACAAGCAATTTTAGTTCGTTGATGAAGAACAGCCAGTGCACCAAAATCCAGTCCCAAAACAGATTCCTCACCCATTTTTCTTCCTTCAACTGTCTCGCCAAAAGAGATGTGGTTCAAATTTACCGCATATCCAATATAAAATTTTGAGTGAATATCACCTATTAAAAGAAATGAATGAGCCAGTGAATATGTTCCTTCACTTTGCAATATTACATCTTTATTCTCAACATCCATTTTTTTGATACTTAGCCCAATAGTTCCATATTTTGGAAGATGATATGCAAATGAGCCAGTTTTTAATATCTCAAAATCGTTACCCATAATTTTTGAATAACCAGTTTGAACTCCAGCAATCCCAGTATGTAACGCAGCAGGATTATAAAAAATTGCATCAGCATCATCACAGGAAGCAATAAATGCTCCACCCATTCCCCGAGCCCTTGCTGATGGTTCATAATCACAAAAAATATTTGACTCAATATCAAGAGCAAATACTAATGATACCAACAGAATCATAATAATTAATAGAGTAAAAAGTTTTTTCATTTTATCCTTTCTCAATAAATTCCTTTACTTTACTAACAAACTCTTTTGCATGGGAAAATAGAAGATTTATTTCTTCTTTAGAATATTCAACAAATTCTATATAGTCGCTTTTACCTCTCATTTCAAATGCATTGTGTAATATTTCTGAAAGTCTTTTAGAAAATATTCCTTTATTAACAAATTCTTTATCAAAGAAAGCAATTACACCACTATGTTTTGAGCCAATAAATTGTTTATCAACTAATAATGCTAAAACTGAATAGAATATAGCATAATAGCATCTATTAATTATAGAAAAGTTACTTCCTTGATTTTTAAAAAGAAGTTCAGTATCTTTAATACTTAACTCTGATTGCTCCAAGCGATATTTTATTAACTCAAGTTTTTCTTTTATCATACTTCAATACCATCCCTTTCAATGCTTCTATATATAGGTGAATATTTCATAGGACCATTTTCAAGTTCATCTCTTGTGAAAATAATGGTTGTAATCACTAATCCATTCTCAAATCCAAATTTCCAAGTAAGATGCCCAACTATTTTACGAACCTCAGGATTATTTTTCTCTAATTTTAGATATATATCCAGATCAGAATCCTCATTAAAGTCATCTCTTGCGCGTGAACCAAAAATCCGCATATCAATTACATTAAGCTCTTTTTCAATTTCTTTTTTCAGTTGTTTTGCTAATTCTAAGCCTTTTTTATCCATCTTTTAATCTTTCATCTTTAATCTTTAAGAGGAACTGCAATAACAATTGGCACTACTTCTGTCTTTGTTTTACCGGTATTTCTATCAATTACTTCAAGATGACATATATATAATCCAGGGGGTAAAGTATTCCATGATTCATCCTTACCATCCCATTCAAAAGTATTTATTCCATTCGATACTTCGTTGATAAAAGTATAAACTAAATTACCTTCGCTGTTATAAAGGCGAAGAATTATTTTATCATCCTTCCTGGAATGAAATTGTATTTCAAGTTTTTCACCCAAGGTTGGACAAAAAGTATAGTTTGGCACTTTGAGAATTGCTTTAAGAGATTCTACTTCATATTCGTATTGAAATAATTCTTTTGGTGCATCTTCAGGATAATATGAAACTGCATCTGAAGTGTCAGTAACAGCTATATAAAAGAATACAATTGTACCCTCAGATTGACCGGGAATTACTACTGAGTATTCATTATCTTTACTTTGACCAGGATTCATTTGTAATATATTAAAAGGGTTTTGTTTTATTGTATTCCAGAAAAGTTCTGCTTTTAATAGAGAATCGGAGTATGTCAATGTGACTGTAACATCTTCGTATGGTTCTGGGTTTAGGTTTGAAATTTCTACATTTCCGCTTACCCCACCTCCATGTGAACCAAGATATTCAAAAGTATCTTGAGGATAGACAATCCACTCAGAATTATCTTCATTGGTTCCTGCAGAAGATGTCCAGTCAATATTTCCACTGGTTATATTAGATTTTCTTACGAGAGTGTGTTCTTTAGTTGCATTTGCAACTCCTGCAACTTCCCATCCGTCTCCAGGGTCTTGATCGGAAACTCCAATAATATCAATCAGTGTCCAACTTGAACCACCATCGGTGGTTTTTTCTAAACCCCTCGCATCATTTCCATTGAAATGGACCACACTTGGGTAAGAAAGGATTTCGTCAGCAACTCCCTGCAATTCACCGTCTGCTTCATTAGTAGTTATAACCCACACATCACCTGATGCAATTGATGCACCGTCAGGAAAAATATGCCAGTATTGCCAACCGTTACCATTTACAGATTGTGCGATCTGATAGTTTCCCAAATCAACATCTGCTCCAGTTCCGTTATAAATTTCAATAGACTTATTATTACTGCTTCCTTCTATATATTCAGAAAAGAATAGATCAATTTCTCCACCACCAGTTGAATAGCCAGTAAAATCTATAGTACTATTTGTATCAATGGGATTTCCTGATAAGTCTTCAACATTATCAACAGTTATAGTATATGTTGTACCTTCTGTTTGTTCTGAGGTTGTTAGTATCACAGTCTTTTCATCAATTTGTAGATTAGCATCTGAAACGGTTAATTCATTTATATTATAGTTGCTTTCAGTTTCTGCAGATTGTTGAGAAACTTGCTCGCTGAAAATTACATTAACAGTTGTAGAAGAAGTAGCATTTGCACTTATTAATATTGGTGGGGTTATATCACCCCCAGTTATAAAATCATCTTCACTTCTTGGATTAAGACCATATTCGTCAAAGCTATAATCAAGAGCGCCAATTATGAAAAAGAATCCTTCACCAATATTTGGATTTGGATATTCATAAATAGCATCATCAATCTGACATTGACCTGTTCCATCATTTATATACCATTGCCCATATGTGTCTGGTAATTGAGTTACTTCTACATCAGCAATCTTTATTAAACATCCTTCATATTGTTCAGCTGAGGAAGGATTAATCAGATCTCCGGTGTTAACCTGTATTGGGTCAGGAATAGGATTTCCAGTACTTATAATGGATAGAGAACTAATATTTTGAATTTCAGTAAATCCATAATATTCATCAACTTCGCCTGTTACCTCAACTTTATCACCCAATTCAACATAATAATCCCAATTAAAAATAAAAATGCCTTTCCATGGACCACCTTCTTGTTCAGTTATAAAAAACCTATTATTATTTCCAGAAGAATAGTAATTATTTGCAGATACAATCCCACTAATCGTTACTGTTTCACCATTCATAGGTGATGGATATGTACCATCTCCTGGATTAGTTGTGTATTGAATATCATAGATAGTTGTGGCTGATAAAATAATTGTTTGTAAACAAAAAATTAAAACCATTAAAAAATATTTATATTTCATTATCTCTCCTTGCAGAGACTTTTCCGACTTTCGCGGACTTTTCAATAAAAGTATAATAAATTATTATGACAATCACACCTATAACAATACAAGAATCTGCAATATTAAAAATATACCATCTTTCAATAATGAAATCTGGAAAATCAAAATCAAGGAAATCTGTGACAGTTCCAAAGGCTATTCTATCAATAAGGTTACCTACTGCTCCACTTAAAATAAGCATGAATCCAAAGTTTACTAATGTATGGGAATTCTTTTGAAATAGATATATCAATATACAAATTGCAATAATTGATATTAATATGAATAATATTTGATTAAGAATTCCTGAGCCAAGAGAGATACCAAATACTGCTCCTGGATTTTGTGTATGAGTTATACGAAAGAAATTGCCAATTATATTATAACTATTTTTTATATTATTAGAAAATATTTTCCTTATAATTATCTTTGAAAACTGGTCTAAAGAAAGAAAAAGCAGGAAAAGTAGTAAATATTTTTTTAAATTAATAATTTTTTCTGTTATTATTATTAATCCTTTCTTCATTTCGTTTGCATTCTATACAGAATTCTGTAAAAGGAATTGCTCTTAAACGATCCTCAGATATATCCTTACCACAGAAGTTACAAATTCCATAAGTATTATCATAAACTCTTTTTAAAGCTTGATCAATTATTTTAAGATTTCTTACTTCTCTTTCCAACATATAAGTTTCTTTTTCTCTTTCATTAGAATCAGTTCCAAGGTCTGCTAAATGGGTAGCATATGCAGAAATATCACCAACAGAATCCCTTATAGTTTTGCTCCATCTCTTGTCAATACCATCAATAATCTTAACAACCTTCCCTCTTTCTGAAAGTAGTATATTCTTGTAAAATTCAATTTTTTCATTATTCATAATTTATATGCTCCTTTGATTTATATTTGTTGTATGAAATTTTCTAATAGTATTTTTAACATATCTTGTGAACTTTTAGCTATTTTTTCAATATTGTTTTGTAAATGTATATCAGTATGAAATAGATTGGATAAGTTTGTAATGATTGAAATAGCCAATATCTTCATTTGAAGATAAATTCCGACAATAACTTCGTGAACAGTGGACAAACCAACCATATCAGCACCGATAATTCTTAGCATTTTACACTCAGCCGCTGTTTCCAGATTAGGTCCAATAAGACCAGCATAAACACCAGTTTTTGCTGGAATATTGTTATCCTTAACAATCTTTTTTGCGATTTCTATAAATTGCTTATGATAAGGATCGTGCATACTTGGGCATCGGGGTCCTAAGCTGGTATCATTTTCTCCAATCAGAGGATTCTTACCTGTTAGGTTAATATGGTCAGTGATTATTACAAGGTCCCCCATTTGTAAATCCTCATTTAATGAGCCAGCTGCATTTGTGATTATTAAATTTTGAACTCCTAATTTTTTTAGAGTAAAGATTGGATAAGTAACTTCTATTGGAGAATAACCTTCATAACAATGCAGTCTGCCCTGCATAATTGCAATCTGTTTACCAGCCATTTTTCCAAAAATCAGTTGTCCTTTATGAGAGGGTGCTGTTGAAGTTTGAAAATGTGGAATAATATCATATGGAATTATCAATTCTGTATCAATAGAAGAGGCTATCTCATTTAATCCTGTTCCTAAAATAATAGCTGTATCAACAGTTTTTGGATATTGCTTTTTTATGAAATCAACAGTATCTGGCAAATACTTAAGAATCTTTATCATCCTTATGTTTTTTTTCTTCTTTAGTTTCTATATTAGACTTTTTCTCAGGTTCTGGAGGTTCCTGTTCAATATTCTTTTCTAAGATTTCAAGCATAGAATTTAGTTGAGCTTTTAAACTAATATAGAATTGCATTTTCTTCTCTTTAATATTGATAAAATCATGTTCTAAAATACTTAGGTAATCCTTTGCTTTTTTAACTTTCTCTCGTGAGCTGATTTCTGCATCTTTTATAATATTTTCTGCTTCATTTTTTGCATTATTTATAGTTTCATCTTTTAATTTTTCTGCTAAAACTAGAGTTCGCCGTAAAAGGTCTTTTTGTTCCTCTAAATTATCTAATTCTTTGTCCTTTTCTTGGATTTGCTTTTCTAATTTTTTTATTTCAGATATTAAGCTCTCTACTTTGTTGGCAATTTCTTCCAAAAATGAATCAACTTCACTCTTTTTATAACCGCTGATGGATTTTGTAAACTCCATCCCCTTAATTTCAGACGAAGATATTTTTATATCCATTTTACCTCAAATTTTTTATTATAACATTTAAAATTTGTGTGCGAATTAATTCAATGATAAGAATTACAATTATTGGAGATATATCAATTCTTCTAGTTGGTATAAGTCTTCTTATTGGAGAAAGGATTGGTTCAGTAACAATAATTATGAAATGGATTAATGGGTTTGAATAGTTTGGTGAAAACCAGGATATTATAGCACGGATTATAATTATAAAGACATAAACTCTTAATACCCAGTCAATTAGATATAATATAGACATATTTCTATTTCCATTTAGATTGAATTATGAATATTGAATGCAGAATTCTGAGTGAAGAATTTGGGAAAAGGTATTTTATTGGAAAATTCATAATTATTATTTACTGGCTAATTATTTTGTCTGGAGAATAGTGCTTTTTATTCTCTTGGGCTGTATTAATACTGGTGACAAAAATTGAAATTAGTTCATTACATTCATTCAATATTGGATTTAGTCTTGATTCCGGTTTTATTAGACCTTTCTTATTAATAATTCTAAGCCAAATGTAACTTTCCCTTAATTCTTTAAGTGCTATTTTCATTTTATGGATGAAATCTTTTCGAGACTCTGCACTTTCTGCTTCAGCATAATTAGATGCTGGCGAAGTACCCGAACGGATTAACTGACCTGCAATATGATTACCAGTTCTGTTATTCGGTAATGCATTAACTACATCAATGATCCGAGTAGAAAAATTAATAAGACATTCTTCAAGATTATAGATATGCTTTTCTTTTTGATTTTTCGAAATTCTTAATTCCTTATTCATTATTTAATATTCATTTTGTTTTTTAAGAGGTTTGAAGCAATTTCTACAACGGGCTTCGTAAATATCTTTTGTACCGAGCAAAATTTCCTTATCACTTTTTACCAATCGTTGTGTCCTGTTTGCAGGATTTCCACATTTTACACATATTGCAAGTGTTTTTGTAAT
>DAOVPZ010000018.1 GCA_030628975.1 Candidatus Cloacimonadota bacterium | reverse complement strand
ATTTATCACTGGAATTTCTCTTACAACATAGATTGTCGGCTTATTTAACTGCTCAATCAGTATTTTATCAAATACACTTTCTCCGGCATTATCTCCAATGTATAAAATTTCATCTGCGTTGATTAGATTTAAATTAAACTGCTCATAATCATTAATAGCGAACTGTTGTTTGAGTGTTTTATTCAATTCATCTTCAATATCACAATTAGTATCTATAGCAAAATCTATAGAATTTCCAGCAATTGCTACTTTGATAGAAGTCATCAAAGGATCAACTGATCTGGAAATTAATTCTTTAATACTTGGATACAATCGGAGTGCTTCTTTAATATCCTTTTGTTTTAGATTTTTGTAAGGGTCTGGATTTCCGGTGAGTTCCCGTATCTTACCATAAATGATTCTACCGAACTCGGGAGGAGTGCTTTCCAAAGGCATCTGGTTTATTAATAAGCCTAACTCATCTAATAGTTTCTTAGTCTTAACCTCATTAATATTTAAAATTTTTGCAGCTCTTATTGCCTGTTTGAAAAAGCAAGGTATACATTCAAGATAAGTCTTCATTTTTTTATCGAAGGATTAAAATAATTGTCAGAGATATTAATTGTATTTTTTATATTCTAAAAATATTTTTAATCTTTTCTTTTAAAGTTTGTCTGGTTTTCTCTTCAACATAATAATCTTCTATCATATTTTCGATTTCTTCATTTTGAATAAGTCTCTTTGGATTCTCATCCATCAAGAGTTTTGCCAGATTCTCATTGAAATTCTCAGATAAGAATTGATATGCTTCTTTTAACATTATGGGACTCTTATTTAAACCATGTACATCAGAAGCAATGAAGTGCACACATCCATTTTGTAATAATTTATGAGACAATTTTTTAACATTATCACCATAATCACCAAAAAGACTTGAACAATTCATCTGTAAAAGGATTCCTCGATTTATAATATCAAGTAAATAGTTAAAATCATTCATAAATGGTATGAACCTTTCAGCATGAGCAAGTATAGGTGTATATCCAGCTATCTGAAATTGGTAGAGAATATCTTCGAAATTATCAGGAAATCTTTGCATATCAGATTCAATCAGGATATATTTACTTCCAGCAAGGTTCAATTCTTCTCTTTTAGTTTTTTCAATTAAGTTTGGTTCACAATAAAGCTCTGCTCCTTTGTGGATTTTGATTGGAAGGTTATGAGTTATTATTTCTGAGTTTAATTCTTTGATTTTATCTTCAATAATTTTTTTATTATTGTCATAAACCCCGGAAATAATATGAGGGGTTGCAATTATCTCTTCAACCCCTTGAGATATAAGTTCTTTTAGTATATCTATACTTTCTTTAATATTCGTTGAACCATCATCGAGTCCAGGAAGAATATGAGTATGAATATCAATCAATTTTATTTCCTTTCCTTTCAGGCTCGGTCTTGCTGAGACTGATTATGAATTGCATTGGCAAAGGCTTCTATTAAATTGCAATCATCATTATTTTCAATAGCATTACCTATTACAATGAAATCAGCACCTGCTTCAACTTTCTCTCGTGCTTCGTCTGGAGATTTTATTCCACCACCAATAATTAGAGGAATGTTGATATTACTTTTCACTTCTCTAATCATTTCTAAAGGGACAGACATTTTTGCTCCACTTCCAGCATCCATAAAGACTAATTTCATACCCAAATACTCAGCAGCAAGAGCATGTGCAACTCCAATATCATACTTATTCCTTGGGATAGGCATACTATCACTCATATATTGAACAGAAGTTAGAGACCCAGATTCAATTAGGAGATACGCAGTGGGGATTGTTTCTATTCCGAATTTTCTTATTAAAGGTGCTGCTTTAACCTGATCTCCAATTAATAACTGTGGGTTACGACTACTCAACATACTCATAAATAAAATTGCATCCGCATTGGGTGAGCCTAAATTAAAAATACCAGGAAATATTATAACAGGGATTTTTACTTCTTGTTTGATAGCTTTTATTGAGGGATTGAAATTGTCTTCTAACATAATACTACCACCAACAAAAATGGCATCTACCCCTGAATCTTCACATCTCTTGGCTAATGAAACTGCATTATGTGAATCGTGTTTATCCGGGTCTATTAAGCAAAGAAAACCTGCTCCTTTGGTCTGTATAGTTTTTAACAAAAAATCATAAACCGTCCCTTTATTCATATGAAATCTCCTTGTTTTACTATTAAGTTTTTTTCACTGACACTGCATACTAACACTGCTACTGCCACTGCTGCTGCCACTGCCACTGCTGCTGATAATCACTGTCCTATCCAAAGTAATATTAAAAAAATAAGCATATCTAATTTCATAATTTTCTCAGAATATCCAGCAGTTTTTTTATTCACTTTTAAAGCTAAAATTATCAAATTTATCAATAAGTAAAAGTTAACTAAAATTATAACAGGAATAAAAATATAAATTTCATAATATATCTGAAACCCAATTATTGTCAAGATAGTTAGAAATAACCAGAATAGAAACACCAATCCCATTGTTAGCTTTTGACCGAATACAATAGGAATAGTTTTAGCATTAATGGCTCTATCGCCTTCAGCATCTTCCAAATCTTTCACTAGCTCGCGGATTAAAGTGTAGAATAAAGCACATCCAAAACAAAAAAATGAATTTTGCAAATTATTATTTGAAAGCCCTCCATAAAGAAAGGTTGAAGCTGTAACAAATGAAACAAGTAAGTTTCCAGCGAATCCCATTTTCTTGCCCCTATAAGCATAGAGATAAAGAAGCAGGGAGTTACAAAAGGCAAGTAATATCATCCATAAATTCCTCATAAAGATGCTAATAATAATACCAACAACAAAAAGGAGAATACCATATCTTTTTGCTCCTAAATGTGAAATTATCCCACTTGGAAGCGGTCTTTTTGGCCTATTAATTTTGTCAACATCAATATCGAAAACATCATTAATTACATACCCACCACCTGCAATTAAAGCAGCTGATATTGCTGCTAAAAAGTGAATTATTGGATTTAGTACTTCTGCGAGCCAAAAAGCACCAAAAAGCGTAGATACAACTACAATAAGACAATTGAATGGACGGATAATATTTATATATGAAACAAACTTCATTATATTATTTAACTGTAAAAGTTTGATGTTTTAGTAAAGTTCTATTTGGTTTTATTTTAATTTTTAATTTGCCCGTCCTCCGTCCCTCCCCGATTAAATTGGGGATTGTCGGGACTTCGGAGGATGGATAATTTTTTAATCGCGACAAAGTTGAATTACGGTATTCTATCCATAATTGTTTCCAATAATTCTAATAGAATCTGGTTATTTGGCATATATTTTATAATTTTTGAAGCATCATTAATTAGTTTTATGGCTTGCTTTTTTGACTCCTCTATGCCAAGAAGTATCGGATATGTCACCTTTTCATTCCTTTGGTCTTCTCCGGATTCTTTTGCTAATAATTCATCCACACCTACTTCATCTAATATGTCATCAATTACCTGATATGCAAGACCAATATTTAATGCAAAATCTCTCAAAGCATTTTTTGTTTGCTCGTTTGCATTTGCTATCACACAAGCTGTCTGTTCTGCCGCTCTAAGTAGAGCACCGGTTTTTTTTAGATGTATATCACGAAGAACATGTAACTTTACTCTTTTTTGAGAAGCTGTAATATCAACAACCTGACCACCAATCATACCACGAGTAGAAGCTGCATCAAGTAATATCTGCAAGCATTGCAAAGCCTTCTTATGATTTCTTAATTTTAATACAGTTTCAAATGCTTTAGTAATCAGAGCATCTCCAGTTAGGATGGCAACAGCATTTCCAAACTTTTTATGACAACTGGGTTTTCCACGTCTTTTATCAGCATTATCAATAAATGGAAGGTCATCATGAACCAATGATGCAGTATGTAGCATTTCAATTGCACAAGCCACAGGAAGTACTTTTTGAATAGTGCGGTTATCACGACGATTAACTAACATTTCATAAGTTGCTATCATTAAGATGGGTCTAAGTCTCTTTCCACCAGCAAAGATTGAATATCTCATTGCTTTATGGATTTTTGATGGATATGTGTCTTCTGATTCTAAGTATCTATCCATGGCATTGTTTATAATTGTTCGTTTATTTTCAAAATATTTTTCTAAAATCAATATTCCTCCAAAATTATGCTCTTGGCTGTTGAGCAATCAAAAATTTCTTTTAGTAAAAACAAAAATCTCTCTCTTTATTGTCAATATTTTGTATGTTAAAATTTGTTCGAACATATAAAAAATATTAAATCAATGGTTTATTTACCTAATGTTAAAAATATTATGTTCAAAACAAAAAAATATTTTGACAATCATATTTCAATTTTTCAAATTAGTTTAAAAATTTAAGATAAATTAAATAGATGCTAAAACTCACAAAAATGTTATAAAGATATATTAGAAGCCTTAACTTTGTGTATAAAATAAATATTTTATTGGAGGTTGAATGGTAAAGGAAAAAAAAGCAAGTAAAGTGAGCCTTATTGAAGTATTAATGGTGATTCTATTTGTAGGAATTATTGTAATATTTGTATTTCCCACAATTGCTGATAATCAGAAGAAAAAGAAAATAAATGAGGAGATTTTCCCAACCTTTAAACTCATACAGTCTGAAAATGAAAGATTTTTTGAAGAATTTGGAGAGTATGCTTTTGATATTAGCCAGTTGAATATGGATGAACTTAATGATAAAAAACATTTTGAGTTTAATCTTACTGATTCAACAATTTTTGCTACAACAAATCGAAAATTCGGTAAACCAGGGGCTCAGATTGTGTATAACTTTATAACTGAAACTTGGTCAGTTGAAAGAGCAGAAGGAGTTATAGATATTAACTGGTTACCGTAAAACAGTTTTTTTCATAGCTGAAATTTTTTAGGAGACAACTAAATAAGAAAGTCTACAAACCATAATTGTCCGAAGAATCTGTCCCCGCATCCGCGGGGATGGTATGATAAAACTAAGAGTTAGTTGAATCTCTGCCCTTTATATTTATTGGGCATTTCTGAAATTTTTTACATTGTAAATATTTTTTACTGTTATAAAACAAAATTTATGTTAAAATTTTTACCTTTAATTCTATATCCAGAGATACATTACCATTTAGGATTTATCTATCCACTATATTTTAGAAAATTACCAGAAGTCATTGCTGATTTGCCATATAGAATAAATATAAATAAGCAATCTTCTATACCAATTTTACTTATAATTAAAGATGCTCATAAATTTCCGATTATATTAAACCAGGTTACAATAACTGTTTTATCAAAAGATTTAAATTTTCAGGATAAAATTAAACTAAATCTTTCATTGCATTACAAATATTTTAGCAAGATTATTACTTTAAAAATTCCGAATATAAAGGTTTCTCAAACTGCAGATGTATCAGTTACTTTTTATATAACTCGGATAAAAGACAGTAAAGAATTCATAATTAAAAATGATAATTTGCCATGTCTTCATAATAAATTAAAAGTTTTTCTAAGCAAGGAATCTCTTCCCATTCTTCCAGATTGGTATGCTGGGGAGCCACACTTTCATTCAAATTTTACAGAAGACCAGGTTGAGTTTGGTG
Source organism: Candidatus Cloacimonadota bacterium (assembly GCA_030628975.1). Classification (GTDB taxonomy): domain Bacteria; phylum Cloacimonadota; class Cloacimonadia; order JGIOTU-2; family JGIOTU-2; genus JAGMCF01. The sequence continues at coordinate 6,490 of DAOVPZ010000018.1, read as the reverse complement.
CTGATATAAACTCTACTGTAAAACTCGCCAAGAGAATGGATATTGATTGGCTTTTTATCACTGACCATTCTTATGACCTTGATGATGAAGAAGATAATTATATGAGAAATAGTCCTGAATTACCTAAATGGCAGAAGCTTATGCAAACTGTTAAAAAAGTTCAAACAAATGAAAAATTTCCTGTATTGTATGGGGAAGAACTTTCTTGCGGAAATTCACATAATAAAAATATCCATCTTTTGATTATCAATAATAAAGATTTCATAAAAGGACTTGGAGATAGTGCTGAGAGATGGTTTCATAATACACCAACTCTTCCATTAACAAAGGCTTGTAAAATGATTAATGAAGATGCTATGATTATTTCTGCACATACTTTTGAACACTTTCATAATCCTATTCAAAATATTTTATTAAGACGAGGTAGCTGGACTCAAAAGGATATTATAGAAAATAATATTCAATACCTTCAAATAATAAATCGTTCAAATAGATTGGTTATTACGAAAGCAAAAAGGAGATGGATTAAATTATTATTAAAAGGATATAGGGTTATAATTTTAGCGGGAAATGATGCCCATGGATATTTTAACATAAAGCGAGAGGTTGGGATTCCATTTGTTTCTCTTTTTGCTTCTTCAAGTCAAATCTTTGGATTTTTTAAGACATATTTCAAATCTGATAAAACCCTAACCTCAGAAAATTTTATAAATGAATTTAAGAAAAATCGCATTGTAGTCTCTAATGGACCATTTGCAATTTTCACAATCAATGACAATGAAATAGGCGCAGTTGTAAAATATTCAGATAATTATGTATGCAAAATTGAAGCATTATCATCTAATGAATTTGGACATATCACTAAAATTTTGATTTATTCTGGGAATAAAAAAAGTAATAAAGAAAAACATGAAAGAAGTTGGAAAATTTCCAATAATAAATTTTATAAATCTATTAGTTTATTAAATAATAATCAATCTTATTTTCGGGTAGAAATTTATACAGATAAAGATAAATTTTGCTGGACAAATCCAATTTGGATTGGAAAGGAATAATTCATTCCATCATCTTACGGTTCAAAAAATTTAAGGTTTTAATATGTTTAGAAAAGTTGTTTTGGTTTGTTTTATCCTTATATTATTATATCTTCCATTATCTGGAAAAGTTAATGAACAAAAACCAGATTTGTGGTTAAGCAAAGATAAATTCGCTCATTTGACATCCTCCACATTTCTCTTTTGCTGGCATTATGAAATTCTAAATAATGTATGCCAAATGAAAAAAGGTCAAAGTAAATTTATTGCAATAAGTTTGACAGAATTCTGGGGTTTAATAAAAGAAATATATGATTCAAAAAAAAAAGGTAATTATTTTAGTTATAAAGATTTAATATTTGATACTTTAGGATGTTTTTTAGGTTTTATGATTTATCAATAGATTAAATGGAAATATTATGACAATAAAATTTTCTTCTACACAATCCGATAGTATTGGCAAATATTTGAAAGCAATTCGAGAACAAAAAGATATTTCATTAGAAGAGATATCAAGATTCACAAAAATTAAATTGCATTTTCTAAAGGCAGTTGAGGATGACCATATTCAAAATATCACAGATTTATCATATGCCAGATTAACCATCCTAAATTATGCAAGATATATTGATGTTGATACTAATGAAATCCTAAATCTTTTCGATAAACATGCTAAAAAGAAACCCGAGAAAAAAGTTATTGGATTTAGAATTGATAAGAAAAAAGATTATGAGAAAAAGGTTCTTATACCTAAAATTGTTTTCCAAATTTTGTTATTGATCATTTTTGTAGGAATACTTTTTGTTGTTGGCTTTCACCTTCATAAAAAGGGTGAATTACAAAGAGATATTTTGAAACAACCAAAAGATTACCCATCCGAACAAATATCTGAACATAAAGAAGTAAAAGAATTAGATGTTGAAGAAACAAAAGAAACCCTTGTAGATACTATTAAAATGAAACAAATAAAATTTAAATATAAAGAGGAAGAATTTTTGCAGAAATATATTTTTGAAAATAAGCACAGTCCCTGGTATATTGTGCCAAAATATATCAAAACCGAAAAATCTCAACCAGAGGTGGCTCTCCCTCGAACATGATGCAATTAACAGAAATTATATAAACTGCATAAGGAACATAGTGCAACAGGTAGATATCAGCAATTTTTTATATTATGTAAAAAAACCGGGAAGATATTCAAATAATGAATTAAACACAAAACAGAAGAGAATCTCAGATAAAACTTTAAATTTTGCTTTGGCTTTTCCAGACCTTTATGAAGTTGGAATGTGTCATCTCGGTTTGAAAATACTTTATACAATATTGAATAGAGAGCCAAACTTTGCTGCAGATAGAGTTTATGCTCCAGACATAGACCTTGCTGAGATTTTGCAAAAAAATCATATACCTTTATTTTCCTTAGAAGATAAAATCCCATTAAATCAATTTGATATAATAGGCTTTACATTGCAATACGAACTTACTTATACAAATATCCTACAGATGCTTGATTTGAGTAATATTCCAATCTTTGCAAAAGAAAGAGGAGAAGATTCTCCGCTCATTATTGCTGGTGGACCGGGTGCTTTTAATCCTGAACCTCTTGCTAATTTCTTTGATGCATTTGTGATTGGAGATGGTGAAGATATAATACTTGAATTGGCTAACTGCTTATTAAAATATAAAAATGCAAGTAGAAATCAAAAGCTTTTTAGCCTAAATCAACTAAAGGGTGTTTATGTCCCAAAGTTTTACAAACAAATTGATAATAATGGTAGTTATATTGTTCCAAAAACAAAAGATGTGCCAAAAAAAATTGGAAAAAATATTTTTAATGATTTTGATAATACTTCGAAGATGCACTCCCCCCAGTTAGTCCCTTTAATTGATGTAATTCATAATCGCGCCTCTTTTGAGATTATGCGTGGTTGCAGCAGAGGTTGCAGATTCTGCCAGGCTGGAATGATTTACCGACCAGTAAGAGAAAGGAATGAAAAAATCATAGAACAAATTGTTGAAAAGGATATACAACTTAATGGCTGGGATGAGGTCTCTCTGAGTTCTCTTTCCAGTTCAGATTATTCTGCAATCGAGAAATTAATTTTTAATCTGAATAAAGTATTACCGAAAACATGCACTTCTTTATCTCTTCCGTCTTTGAGAATAGATACTTTTAATGAAAATCTTTCTAACCGAATAACAAAACTTTTAAGCAGTAATTTAACATTTGCTCCCGAGGCTGGAAGCCAAAAATTGCGTGATATAATCAATAAGCAAATAACCGAAGATGATATTCTTTCATCCATAAAATCAGCAATAACTTTTGGACTTCGCACAGTTAAGTTATATTTTATGGTAGGTCTACCATTTGAAACTGATGAGGATATTACAGCTATTGTTGATTTGATTAAAAAAATATTAAATCTTCATCCGCACAAAGCATTGAAAATCAATGTAAGTATCTCATCTTTTGTTCCTAAACCATTTACTCCTTTTCAATGGACTGCACAGGACAAAAAAGAAAATTTGGTTCGAAAAATTCAATTTATTATCCGCCAGCTGGCGGATAGAAGTAATAAAAAAGTCAAAATAAAATATCACTCGTTTGACCATTCAATTCTTGAAGCAGTTATATCAAGAGGAGATAGAAGGATTGGGAATTTGATTTATGACGCATACCAAGATGGAGCAATATTTGATGCGTGGGATGAACATTTTGATTATTCTCATTGGCTGAAATCTGCAGAAAATAATAATATAAATTTTGAAGATTATACTGGACCAAGAGAGTTTAATAAGAAGCTTTGCTGGAGTCATATTGATTGTGGAATAAATGAAGATTTTTTGAAAAGAGAATTTGAAAAAGCAAAAGAAGGAATTGTCAGCCCAGACTGTAGAAAAAATGAATGTCAAAATTGTGGAATTTGCCTAAATGCTTCCCCAAAATATATACAAAGTGAAAAAATTGAGGATTCATTTCAATCATTCCCAAAAAGTAAAAACAACTTCCCAGTTTTTAAATTCAGGATATTTTATAAAAAAGGTGAAGATTTACACTTTTGCTCACATAGAAATTTGCTTAATATAATCTATAAAATTATTCGAAGAAGTGGACTTCCAATTTATTTTACAAGAGGTTTTAACCCAAATCCTAAAATATCTTTATGTCCTCCATTAAGTCTCGGTCTCATCGGATATAATGAATTCTTTGATTTTGGCTTAACTAAAAAGGTTAAAGAATCAGAAATTCTTCATAAACTCAACTTCAACCCACCAAAAGGATTTTACCTTAAAAAAGCCGAGGTCCTTACTCCATATTCAAAAAAAATTTCAAATTTCCAAAATGAAATGATAAGCATCTCTTCAGAAGAAAACATTAATTGGAATGATAAAATCATATCTTTTAAAGACCACCCTCATTTCATAGAAAAGAAAGGTAAAAGAATCAATCTCAATGAAATCATCTCCACAATAAACTTACAGGAAAACGGTATTTTGATCAATAAAAAAATATCTGGAGCTGGAATCTTTGATATTTTAGATAAAGTTTTTCATTACCCAATGAATAAAATAGATAAATTATCAATTGAAAGAATTAAAATTTTTTGAAAGGAAAAAAACTTATGAAAAACGAAATGATTGTTAGTGTCGGACCTGTTGAAAACAGGCTGGCAGTATTAGAAGATAATCAATTAGTAGAATTGCTTGTTCACATACGAGACAGGAAAGAGATTCTAGGAAATATTTACAAAGGAATTGTTAAGGACAATGTGCCTGGTATGGGAGCAACCTTTATTGATATCGGATTGGAACGAACGGCTCTATTACATTTCCGAGACGCTATTCCTGATATCTTAGATTTAGAAGAATTAGAGGATGAGAATCTTATGAAGGAAATAAAAAATGATATTTATAAAATGGGTGAATTATTAGAAGTTGGACAGGAAGTTATGGTTCAGGTGGAAAAAGCTCCTCTTGGCAAAAAGGGCGCTAGGCTTACCGGGCAGATATCTATACCTGGGAGATATATGGTTTATATGCCATATAAGAATTACATGGCTGTTTCGCGAAAAATTACATCAATCAAAGAAAGAAGAAGACTAAAAAATATTTTCTATAAAATAAAAGATGGTAATGTGGGAATAGTCATTCGTACAAATGCTGAATTACATAATGAAGCAGAATTTAGAAAAGAATATTCAAGTCTAAAAAAAATCTGGCAGGATATTCAAGACAAATATAAGGATTACTCAGCCCCCGTATGTATATATGATGAAAATGATCTAACTTCAATTATAATAAGAGAACTTATTAATAGAAATCTTGATCTTATTATAATTGATTCTAAAATAGTTAGAGCTAAAATAATTAAAAGATTAAAAAGAATTGCTCCTGAAATGATTAAGAAAATCAAGTTATTTAGAGAAGAAGCTGGAATATTTGATTCGTTTGGGATTGAAAAGGAGATATCAAAGATCATGCGTTCAAGGATATACCTTGATAGTGGTGGGTTTATAGTTATCCAGCAGACTGAAGCTTTAGTTTCTATTGATGTTAACACAGGTAGCTTTGTTGGAGATAAGAATTTAGAGCAAACAGTAACAATTACAAACATTGATGCAGCAAAAGTAATAGCTCGTCAAATAAGATTGCAAGACCTAACTGGTATGATATTTATCGATTTTATTGATATGCAGAGTATTGAAAATCGCCAAAAGGTCATTAAAACTTTCCGAGAAGAGATGAGTAAAGACCATTCACCTAATAAAATTTTCTCAACAAGTCCTCTCAATATGATTGAAATGACCAGAAAACGAGCAAGGTCTAATCTTCTTTCTTCTTTCTTTGAAAGTTGCCCATATTGCCAGGGAGTTGGGAGAGTCTTTGCTCGCAGCAGTATAATTGATAGTATCTTCCGATGGTTTAACCGAGCAGAAAAATACCATCCAGAAGATGAGCTGGAAATTCATATCAATAAATGGATATACGATTATATTGTTGATAATCAAACCTCTTTGAGAACTGACTATCAGTTTTCTTGGAAATTTGTCCTTGATAATGAATTAGACTATGACCAATTTAAAATTCACTCAAAGAAATCAAAAAGGGATATTACAGATTTGTATTATACATAGGTCATGTAAAAGGTAGTCCTACCTTTGGTGGATAGATATTTTGACAACATGAATACCCCCAAAATTTTGATATAAATTACCAAAATACCCTTTAGTCTCGGTCAGGCACCGAGCCTGAACGGAATAGATAAAAGATTTGTTGATAATTTAAGCAGGAAATTTCTTGCCAAAGAAGCCCACGAATTTATTCGTGGGAATTAAGGATTCAGAGGAGTCTATAACGGTTTTAACCGTTTACAAGACATAATAGAAAACCATTGAAATGGTTAATAGAAGTGCATTTGCTCTATTTTCCCACGAATAAATTCGTGGGCTTCTTTT
>DAOVPZ010000125.1 GCA_030628975.1 Candidatus Cloacimonadota bacterium | reverse complement strand
TTATTATCACCGGGATGAACTTTCTTTTCATCTCTAAAAATATCAGATATTTCTTCTTGAACTCCTTTCATTGTATCTTGAACTATAGCACCAGCATCAGGAATATTAACTTTTATCTTTCTGATTTTTTCTTTTGCCTTTTCAATTTTCTTCCTAATTTCTTCTTTATCAATTTCCTCAGGTATTTTATTAAGAACTTTATCTAAAGTATTAGTTATACTTGATAAATCAAAACCTACCCCAAAGGTTTGACTTGGGTTCTTAACAAAACGAATACTTCCATTTCTATTTGTGGCAGAAATTTCCACATTACCTGATTCCTTGACCATTTCCAGAATTTGCAAATTTCCTTCTTTCCTTCGATCATAATTGCCTTCTAATCCAACATTAAAACTACCTCGTTCATTTTTTGCCAGTATGTGATACGGAATTCCGTCAGGTATAACAAGATGAATCTTACCATTTTCATTTTCAAATTTGAATTTTCCCTTTTTTATGGGATTGAATTCATAATAAATACCTCCATTCTCAATTTTGATGTTTGAATTTTCAAAATCAGCCCCAAGAACCCGAGAAGAACCATTTTCAATATTCAGTTCCAAACTGCCTTTGCAATTAACTAATTTTACAGGTCCATTTTCACCATTTATTCTTAGATTTCCATCACATTCTTTCATTACAATACTGCTGTTCTCACATTCGATTTCTGCATCGCCATTCGCGTTCAAAAAATTTATAGATCCATTTTCAGATTTACAAATGAATTTCCCGTCAGTGTGTTCAATTTTTATCGGTCCATTCTCAGTATCAACAGTCTGAACTCCGTAAAGATTTTGAATTGATACATTACCGTTTTCAGATTTAGCATTAATTTCTGTAACATGAGGGACAAATAATTCAAGTTTGGAATTTACATATTGAACATTTTCTAAATCACTGATTTGAATTTTCAGCGTATTTTTCTTTGAATCATAATCAGCAGTTACTAAATCTTCAAATTTAATGTCTTTTTCAAATGGATTTCTATATTCAAATCTTACATTAAAATCAGTTGTTTTTTCTTCTCGCCCAATTATTTGAATTCCAATATTCTCAGACTGAAATAATACTTTTAAATTCTTTTTTGTTTCGAATTGAAGCGTTTTTTCTATAGTATTCATACTACCTCCTCTTTAATTTTTTAATTGCTTCATCGACGGATAGTTTTCCTTGTTCAATTTCTGCCAGGATGCTTGTAGAAGCGGTATCCTCTTTTATCCTGGATTTGGGACATAAAATTTTAGTAATTTCAGTTAAACGGTTTTTGACAGTTGGGTAGGAAATTTTTAATACCTTTTCAACTTCTTTGATATTTCCCTGACAGCATACAAATACTTTTACGAATTCCTGCTGAAAAGTTGTTAGCGATGCCAAATCACCAACCTCAAATTTTCCTCTAATTGTTGTATCGCAATTCGAGCAATGATACTCAATAATCTCCAATGTGGTATTACACACCGGACACTTTTTTAATCTTCTATTCATGCTACCTCCAGAATATAGATCATAATTTAAGCGAATAATTAAATATGTCAAGTTATTTATTAATATTGTTAATATTGCAGTGAATATTATTGATATTTATTAGATTTATCTCTATATAATTGATATCAATATAAATAATAAAAAAAGCCTGTCCGGGAGATAGTAGACAGGCTTATAATTTTCAGTTTGAAAATTTTATCTTACTATTAACATTTTTTTAGTTATAGAACCATTATCAGTTTCCAATTTATAGAAATAAATTCCCGAACTCATATTTTTAGCATTCCAAACAACTGAATAATCATCAGGTAACTTATATTCATCAAAAAGAGTTGAAATCAACTCACCTTTCACATTATAGATCTGCAATTTTACATTAGTCGATGTCGAAATATAGTAACTGATAGTAGTGTTTTGACTAAATGGATTTGGGAAATTTTGTTTAAGAAAAATATCATTATATGATATTATTTCATCCTCTATTCCCACACAAGGAATCGTAACCTCAACAGTATTAGATGGTTCAGATTCACCATCCTCATAAACAGCGGTGACATAATAAAAATATGTTCCATCATCAAGTCCAAGATCATTGAATGAGGCTGTTGGAATATAAACAACAGCAATTAGGTAATCGTCTCTATATACTTTATACATCAGCAGATCACTTGTGGGAACAGAAGCTCCTGGTGGGTCCCAACTCAACAATACATCATAACCAACAACCTGTGCGGATAAATTCAAAGGCGATGGGAATGGTATGCTTACACTACCATTTACAACATCATTTAAATAATTAATATTATTCACATCACATTGAGTAAATATGAGTGATGTCGAATCACCACAAATACCCAAAACAGTAAATTCAAGATATGCAACAATTCCACTGCCTGTGAATAAATCCGCATTGGCATTGAATCCAAGCATAATCTGACCATTGACACTTGTGTCAACATTTAATACATAATCTTCGAATTCTAATACACCACCTGTTAGAGTGGCATCTGGTGAACCTATTACACTATCACTAAACTCTATGGCAATATCCAATTCATTCAAATTAATTAGGTTGTTAACTGTCAAAGGAATAGTAATATTTATATCTGGAGGAGTAAGAATATTTGGTAGAATAGCTGATGGATTGTCCCAGATAGTAACACTTCCGTTCGTTACATCATCCAAAAAGTTGACTTCATTTACATCAAAACATGTAAAAGATAGAGAAGTAGAATCATTACTGCTGCCAATGACATAAAATTCAAGATATGCAACTACTCCACTACCTGTAAACCAATCTGCATTAGCACTAAACTCAAGTGAAATCACTCCGTCAACACTTGTATCTACCTCTAAGCCATAATCCTCATTCTCTAAAATGCTGCCTGTTAATGTGGCATTAGCAGAATCTAAGATACCTTCATCAAATTCTATGGTTATATCCATTCCAAAAAAATTAATTAGACCATTTACTGTTAAGGGAATAGAAATATCTGTAGCAGAATGTGCAGGAATATCTGGAATAATTGCTGATGGATTATCCCCTAATACAACACTAACAGTATTAGAAGGATTGGATTCTCCTTCATCATAAACAGCGGTGACATAATATATATATACTCCATTATCAAGGTTATTATCATTGAAGTATGTTGTTGGATGATAAATAACAGCGATTATATTATAATTTCTATATAAATTGTATCTAATTAAATCACGATTGAGAAGGGTTCCCTCTGGTGGTTCCCAGGTTAATGCTACATCATTAACAGTTACTACTGCTTCTAAATTTTGAGGAGGGTTGAGTTGAAAACCTTTACCTGCTTTGAAATTTTCTTCACAATTGATAATATTATCATTAACAAGATTCATAGGTAATATTTCTGAAATTAATAGTGTAGGAATCATCAAAATAAATATTAAACAACTAAATAAACATTTTTTCATTTCTCGTTCTCCTTTCAATCTATTTTTTTAGAAACTTATTCTTAAATATTCTTAAATTTGTCAATTTTTTCTTTTAATCAAATGGGAATATATCACATATTTTCTCATTAAAATATGGTTTCGTGTAATTATTGGCAAAAAATTCCAAATAGCAATCCCCGATTAAATCGGGGACAAAATACAAATAAATACCAATAAATAAATATCCAAAGACCAATCCGCCAGCTGGCGGATAACTCAAGTTCTTAGAATTACTTTTCGATTCCCAACACATCAAAAATAAACGCATATTTTAATGCTACTTCTTTATAATAATCATATCTACCAGACGCACCTCCGTGCCCTGATGACATATTGGTCTTTAGCAATAAGATATTATCATCAGTTTTAAATGCTCTAAGCTTTGCAACCCATTTTGCAGGTTCCCAATAATTTACTCGCGGATCATAAAATCCTGCTAAAATAAGCATATTTTGATATTCTTTTGCTTCAACATTTTGATATGGACAATAGGATTTCATATA
>DAOVPZ010000038.1 GCA_030628975.1 Candidatus Cloacimonadota bacterium | reverse complement strand
CTGGCATCCTTGAAAAAGCAAATGAACTTGGTCTGAAATTTAAAAAATTTAAAATATTTGGAATTCCTGATAAGTTTATTAATCATGGTAAGATAAGTAAGTTACATAATTTGATTGGATTAGAACCAAAAAATATCTTAAATATTATTTTTAATGAATATGCAAAATCAAACTGAAACTATAGTTGCTATTTCAACTCCTCCTGGAATAGGTGGGATTTCCATAATAAGATTGAGCGGGGAAGAAAGTATTCAAGTTTTATCAAAATCATTCCGTGGGAAAGTATCGCCTAAAAAGTTCAAAAACCATTCAATTTATTATGGTAAAATATTTAATAAAGATCAGCTTATTGATGAAGTATTGATATCAGTTTTTATTGCTCCTCATAGTTATACAGGTGAAGATGTTATTGAGGTTAGCTGTCATGGTGGAAATTTTGTAACACAACAAATATTACAATTAATGATTAGAAATGGTGCTCGGATGGCAATGCCAGGAGAGTTCACCAAAAGAGCATTTTTGAATGGAAAGATGGATTTGACAGAAGCAGAAGCAGTTATTGATTTGATTCAAGCCAAAACTAAACATTCCCAGGAAGCAGCAATTTATCAATTGGAAGGTAAACTATATTCATCAATAAAGAGTATGTTAGATAGAATAACTGAATTAAGGTGTGAAATAGAATTAGATTTAGATTTTTCCGATCAAGGATTAGAATATAAAAGCACAGAAGAGTTTATAATAGAACTTAAGGATATTAAAAAAAAGATGTCTTTGCTTGTAAACACAGGTGATGAAGGAATTATACTTAATGAGGGTTATAAAGTAGTTATTGCTGGTGAGCCAAATGCTGGGAAGTCCAGTCTTTTTAATAAAATAGTTGAGAATGAACGTGCAATCGTTACGGATGTCCCGGGCACTACTCGTGATTATATTGAAGAGGATATCGCTCTTGAGGGCTATTTGGTAAAACTGTTTGATACTGCTGGCATGAGAAAGGGTAAGGATAGAATTGAAAAGGTTGGGATTGAAAAGAGTGTTGATATTATCAAACAAGCTGACCTTATTCTATGGGTTCATGATATCACGGTTAACCTTGCGAATGTTTTAAACTTTCGCAAGGTTCTGAATAAAGATGTCATAGAAGTCTTTAATAAGATAGATTTGGTAAAAGAAAAGAAAAAATCCGATGACCCGAATATCGCATTTGTTTCTGCACTTTCTGGAAAAGGAGTTAGTGATTTAAAGAAGAAAATTATAAACAGAATAGATCTTGGAAAGTATGATATTTCACATGGATTAATAAGCAATACTCGTCAGCTTGCTGCAGCGAAAAAGAGTTTAACAGCAATCAAACAAGCAATTAAAACAACACAAAAAAATCTTGGATTGGAGTTTATCGCTTTTGATTTACGAGAGACAAGTGAAGCTCTGGAAGAGATTATTGGCAAAGTCACAAGCGAGGAGATAATCAATTCAATTTTTGATAGATTTTGTGTAGGGAAATAGAATGTTTCATGTGAAACATCTCAGACGAAAGCAAAAGGCAAAAGTAAAAAATTTAAAAATAAAAATTTTAAACTATTTTTATTTCTTTCTATCTGAGATAGATCTGCCTTTAGCATGATGTGTCTTCGTGGTTAAATAATAAAGATGAATAAAATTTATGATGTAATAGTTGTTGGTGGTGGTCATGCAGGCTGTGAAGCAGCGATTGCTGCTGCTCGTCGTGGTGCAGATACTCTGCTTTTCATTATTAAAATTGAGACAATCGGAAGAATGTCTTGCAACCCTGCTGTTGGTGGATTGGCAAAAGGACATCTTGTAAGAGAAGTTGATGCTCTTGGTGGAGTAATTGGACAGGTTATTGATAAAGCAGGAATACATTTTCGAATGCTTAATAGAAGTAAGGGTCCTGCTGTTTGGGCTCCTCGCGCACAAGCAGATAGGATGAGATATCATATTGAAATGCGTTATGTGGTTGAGCATCAGGAAAATTTGGGAATTAAAGAAGCTTTGATTGAAGAAATTCTTGTTGAAAATGATGTGATTAAGGGTGTGAAAACCCAATATGGACAGGAATATTTTGGGAAAACTGTGATACTAACACCTGGAACTTTTCTACGAGGGCGAATCCATATAGGACTAAAAAACTTCTCGGCAGGCAGAGCTGGAGAATTTGCTGCTGAAAATTTATCGTTATCACTAAAAAATAATGGAATAAAATTGGCTAGATTCAAAACAGGAACACCTCCAAGACTCAATGCAAGAACTTTAAATTTCTTCAAACTTAAAGAACAAATGCCAGATGAACCTCCAGTTAAGTTTTCTTATTATACAGATATTAAACCAAAGAATTATGTGAGTTGTTTTCTAACATCAACAAATCCCCAAACACACAAAATTATAGCTGATAATATTGAAGAGTCATCTCTCTTTAGTGGAAATATTACTGGAATTGGAGCAAGATATTGCCCTTCTATTGAGGATAAAATTCGAAAATTTCCAGAAAAGGACAAACATCAAGTATTTATTGAACCTGAGGGAATAGATACTTTTGAGATGTATGCAAATGGCATCCCCACAAGCTTTCCTCCAGATATTCAACTAAAAATAGTTCATTCAATAAAAGGGCTTGAGAAGGCAAAGATTATGCGATTTGGCTATGCAATTGAGTATGATTGTGTCCAAACTGATCAAATAAAACCCAATCTTGAAATGAAAAACATTAATGGATTATTTCTTGCCGGTCAGATTAATGGAACTTCAGGCTATGAAGAAGCTGCCGCACAAGGTATTGTAGCAGGCATTAATGCTGTTAATAAACTTAATAAAGAACCCCCAATAATATTTACCCGTGACCAATCTTACATTGGTGTGTTAATTGATGACCTGGTTACAAAAGGTGTTGATGAACCATATAGAATGTTTACGGCAAGAGCTGAATATCGTCTGCATCTTCGTCAAGATAATGCAGATGAGAGATTGATGCCTTTGGGATATAAATTAGGACTTATCAGCAAGGAACGTTATGATAAATTCAAAAGAGCAATAGAAATCAAAAATAGAGAGATTGACAAATTAAAATCAATAAATGCAAATATTGAATCAAAGAAATCTTATAAAATGATTGATATTTTGCGTCGTCCTGAAGTTAATTTTGAGAGTCTTACTCAGTTTGGATATAAAATTGAAGATGATGTAACAGAACTTATTATGGAAAAAGTTATGCTTGAAGTAAAATATGAAGGGTATATCAAAAGGCAGTTACAAGAGATCGAGAAGTTTAATTATCTTGAACATAAAAATATTCCTCAAAATTTTGATTATATGAATTTTCATACAATTTCTTATGAATCAAGAGAGAAACTAACAAAAGTAAAGCCAATTTCTGTTGGTCAGGCAGCAAGAATTCCCGGTGTTACTTATGCAGATATATCAGCTTTACTAATAAAATTAAAGTCTATGTATGGATAATGATATTATTGAATTTACTAATTATCTAAAACAAAATAAAATTTCATTAAAGTTAATTGAAAGGTTTAAAATTTATCATTCAGTTCTTAATGAGAAAAGTCAAAGATTGAATCTTATTTCTAAAAATTCATTAGAAAAAATTTGGTCCGCACATTTTTTAGATTCAATCTTAATCTGTGATAAAATCAATTTTTCAAATAAAACTGTATTGGATTTTGGAAGTGGTGCAGGATTTCCTGGAATTCCAATTAAGATATTATACCCAACAATGAAAATATACCTAATTGAGTCTGTCAGAAAAAAAGTCTTATTTTTGCGTTATTTGTTGGAAAAACTTGACTTACAGGAATCAAATGTTATAAATAATCGTATTGAAAATTTAGATATTTCCTTTGATGATGTTTTTGATTTTGTTCTTGTGAGAGCAGTTAGAATGAAATATGTTTATTATAAAAAATGCTTTGATTTATTGAAGAGGAATGGAGAAATTATTATTTATCAAAGTGAAAACTTTCATAATCAGGTCGAAGATTTCAGAAAAAAATATCCAAACAAAAATGTTAGAATTATTTCTAACTTACATCCAATTAAAGGAATAAGAAAGTATATAATAATAAAAAATGACTAAATTTATTGTAGTTGCCAATCAAAAAGGTGGTGTGGGCAAAACTACAACAGCAGTAAATTTATCTGCTGCTTTAGGAACCTTTGATAAAAGGATTCTTTTAGTTGATTTGGATCCTCAAGCAAATTGTACAAGTGGAGTAGGCATTGATAAGAATAAAATAGATAAACAAATATATGGTCTTCTATTAGGTGATGGTGATATTTATTCAGCAATAATTCCAACTGAAATTTCTAATTTGAAAATTATTCCATCTAATATAGACCTTATAGGAGCTGAGGTTGAGTTGCTTTCGTTTCCTGATAAAGAGAGAAGATTGGGAAAAGTGTTTGATAAGATTGATAATAAGTTCGATTATGTAATTGTTGATTGCCCGCCAGCACTTAATATTCTTACTATCAATGCATTAGTTGCCTGTAATAATCTGCTAATTCCTATTCAATGCGAGTATTATGCATTAGAAGGAATTGTTCAGTTATTGAAAACTATAAGATTGATTCAAAAAGGGATAAACAGAAATCTATCGATTTTCGGAATTCTCCTCACGATGTATGACAGAAGATTGCTCCTATCTGAACAGGTTGCAAAAGAGGTTCGTAGATTTTTTGGTGATAAGGTTTTTCATACTATAATTGATAGAAATGTAAAATTAAGTGAAGCACCAGGTTTTGGGAAATCAATTTTATCATATGATATTAACTCAAGAGGGGCGCAAAATTATTTAAAATTAGCTATGGAAATTTTATCCCGAACTATCTGCTAAAAGAGATTTATTCATCCTTCGGAGAACGGGTCGGGATCCCAACAGTTCAGGAAAACCGGAAGGGAAGGATTTAATATGACTAAATTGGGCAAGGGATTAGAAGCTTTAATCAAAGTGAGTGATGAGGATATAAAAGGTGTTAATCTTATTGATATTCAAAATATTAAATTTAATCCATATCAACCCAGAAAAAGTGATAATCAACAAAAGTTGCAAGAGTTAGCAGACTCTATTTCTGAAAATGGGATTATACAACCTATTATTGTGCGGATGATTGCAAATGACAGTTATGAATTAATTATAGGACAGAGAAGACTTACTGCTGCACGATTGGCTGGTTTTGAGAAAGTCCCAGCAATTATCAGATCAGCTAAAGAAATTGAGATGCTTGAATTTTCAATAATTGAGAATATCCAAAGAGAAAACCTAAATCCAATAGATGAAGCCATTGCTTATGAAAGATTAGTAAATGAGTTTAAATTAACTCACGATAGAATTGCTGAAATTGTTGGTAAAAGCAGAGTTGCTATTACAAATATGCTTCGCTTGTTAAAACTTCCATCTGAAGTATTACAAATGATAAAAAGTGATGTTCTTTCTGCTGGACATGCAAGAGCTATCCTACAAGTTGGTCCTAAACTCCAACTGGAATTTGCAAATTTTATAGTTAAGAACAAACTACCAGTCCATAGTGCAGAAGATGCAGCTAAAACTTTTGGAAAGACTAAGAAAAAGTTTCGTGGTATTAAGAAAGATGTAAATGTTTTGGAACTTGAAAATAATCTTTCAAAGATATTTGGAGCAAAAGTAAAGCTAATTGGGCTCAAGAAAGGGAAATTAGAAATCTATTTTTACTCTGAAGAGGAATTAAATAAAATCATAGAAATAATGATGAAAGTACAATGAAACATAAGCAAATTTATAATTTATTAATCATTATTATTACTTTAATAGTAGGGTGTTATATAGGAATATCAATCTATTTGATATTACATCAATCTTCTGAAATTGAGTTGTTAAAAAGGGAAAAACATGGCTATAATCTTAAGGTTAAAGAGCTTGAAGATATGATCATTTCTGCAAGGCGAAATGAAGAAATGCAAAAAATATCACCCTATGAGAAAAAGGATAAGGATGAAATTCCTACTATTCCGTTGAAATATAAGGAGTTAGAAGCTGCAATCCTGGATTTCCTTAATACTCAGCAATACATTCCAGACTTTCTACCTGTAGCTGACTTCATTCTAACTAAACCATATTTGCCGTCAAGAAATCATTATGGAATTGATCTTGCTGGCAAGGTTGGAGACCCGATTTTTGCAGCAGCATCTGGTGTTGTAAAAGAAATTAAAATGAATGATGAAATCTATGGTAAAACAATCTTAATTGATCATTTAAATGGATATAAAACCTTTTATGGACATAACTCAGAAATATTAGCTCAAGAAGGATTTTTTATTAGAAAAGGTGACATTATCGCAGAATTAGGAAATACAGGTATAAGTTCTGCTCCTCACCTACATTTTGAGATTTTGTTTAAAAGTGAACATATTGATCCAGAAATATTGATTAGGAAATAATGGAGGTTTTATTAATGAAAAAAATTAAACCAAATAATTTGAATACAATCATTGGAAAAGGCACAAAAGTAGTTGGTGAAATTTACACAAATGGAAGCATCCGTATTGATGGAGAGGTTGAAGGCAAGATTGAGTCAAAAGGATTCTTAACAGTTGGACCAACTGCTAAAATCAAAGCAGATATAAAAGCAAAAGAAGGGGTTATTGCTGGTATTATACATGGAAATATTAATGTTGAAAACAGTTTAATATTACAGAAATCATCTCAAATAAGAGGCGATGTTATTGCAAAAGTTCTTGATATAGAAAAAGGTGCAAAATTCGATGGAAAATGTCAAATGGAATCTGAGATTATAGAAAATATTCCAAGCGAGAAATGATAAACAATAAAAACAAAAAATATTATAAAGAGGTCTTTCAAGGTATTGGACTTGTTTCCCAATTAGGCTTGGTAATGGTTGTCAATATACTTGTAATGTTTTTTATAGGTTTATTAATTGATAAGCATTGGCACCTGAAAGGAATACCAATAATAATTTTTACTATTATAGGAATTATTACTGGAGCTTTTTCCTGTTATAAATTATTGAAAAGGAGTGAAGATAAGAAGTAGTGAATTAAAAAAGTATCTTTATAAAATCTTCAAGATAATTTTCTTGACAGATTTGGCTTCATTATTGCTCATCCCGTTAAATTTTAAATTGTGTATAGGATATATTTTGGGTTCAATTTGTGGTTGTATCAATTTCTATTTTCAGGCAAAAGGTGCTGAGAATAGATTGGGCATTAGCCCCTCTGCAGCTAAATTAAGTGTATTTAAGAATTTCTATTTTAGATATTTAGCCTTAGCTGCTGCCCTATTTCTGATTATAAAATTTTTATCTGTTAATATTTTTGCGTTATTAGTGGGTTTGCTCGCTGTTCCTGTTGTGGTTGCGCTGGAGAGCTTCTTTGATTATAAAAAAGGAGAAAGAGAGTCTTAATATTTTATCCTTAATTCATATATATAGGAGAAATCATCAATAAACGAATAGCTTATGACACAGGAAAAACTTAAGGAACTACTAAATAAACTCAGATCTTTACCTTCAGGAACTGAATGGATGGAGTTTAAAAAGGCTGCAACAAATTTTCATTTTAATGATATAGGAAAGTATTTTTCTGCTTTGAGTAATGAAGCTAATCTTAAAATGAAAGAATGCGGCTGGCTGGTTTTTGGAGTGGAGGATAAAACACGAAATATTGTCGGGACTCGATACCGGATAAATAGACAGGATCTGGATAGTTTGAAAGGGGAAATTGCCAACAAAACGACCAACCGAATTACTTTTGTTGAAATATATGAGATTGAATTGCCGGAAGGAAGAGTTATTATGTTTCAAATACCGGCTGCACCTCAGGGAATCCCTGTTGCATGGGAGGGTCATTATTACGGCAGAGACGGTGAGTCGTTGTCAGCGTTAAATATTCAAGAAATAGAACAAATTAGACGGGTTAAAAAGATAGACTGGTCAGCGCAACTCTGTGAAGGAGCAACTATTGATGATTTAATGCCCAAGGCAATAGATAAAGCGAAGAATGAATATAAAAAGAAATATCCTCAGATTGTGGCTGAAGTGGATAAATGGAACTATATTACTTTCTTAAATAAGGCTAAAATAACCATACAGGGCAAGATTACCCGCACTACTATTATTCTTTTAGGTAAACCCGAATCAGAACATTTTATTTCTCCTGGTGTGGCAAAAATAACATGGATTCTTAAAGACAATAATAATCTTGAAAAGGACTATGAACATTTTGCCCCGCCATTTATTTTGAATGTAGATGCAATTCTTGGGAAAATACGGAATTTAAAATACCGATATTTGCCTGATAATACTTTGTTCCCTATTGAAATAACTCAATATGAACCATATGTTATCCGTGAGGCTTTGCATAACTGTATTGCTCACCAGGATTATGAGCTAAATTCAAAAGTTATTATTGTTGAAAAACCTGATGAATTAATTTTTACCAATGCAGGAAGTTTCATCCCTGGAAGTATTGAGGCAGTTATTGAGCAGGATGCGCCTCAGATATATT
>DAOVPZ010000150.1 GCA_030628975.1 Candidatus Cloacimonadota bacterium | reverse complement strand
TTCCAAGTATCCAAGAGTAATTACAAAGCAAAATCTAAAATCGCTTTATCAAAAGAATAGAAAGCAGAAGCTAAAAGTTATTGGAGATATTAGTTGTGATATAAATGGTTCTGTTGAGATAACCTCAAAAGTAACTGAACCTGATAATCCAGCTTATGTTTATAATCCAATTTTAGATGAAATTAAGGAAGGTATTAAAGGTAGGGGAGTTGTTGTTATTGCAAGAGATAATCTACCTTGTGAAATTCCAAGAGAGTCATCAATATTTTTTAGCAATAAACTTATTGATTTTGTTCCACAAATTATAAAAGCACATCGTTCAGGTAGTTTGGATAAAAATGCTCTTCCAAAGCCAATTCAAAAAGCCTTAATTGTGTATAATGGAAAACTTACACGAAATTTTGAATATATTAAAAAATATCTTTGAAACTTGATACTTGAAATTTGATACTCGAAATCTGATTAATTTCAATTCAATTGATAATTTTCTATTCCCAAATTTCAAGTTTCCAATTTCAAGTTTCAAAAGAGAAGGGAAAAAGAAATGAAAAAAGTACTGATTCTTGGTGCTGGATTAGTTTCCAGACCTCATGTAAACTATTTGCTTGATCAACCAGATTTTTTGGTCACAGTTGCAAGTAGAACAGTAAGTAAAGCTGAGAAGTTAGTTGGTGACCACCCTCGTGGTAAAGCAATTTCTCTAAATGTTAAGGATGATGAAAAATTAGAAGAATTAGTATCTGAAAATGACCTTGCTGTGAGTTTGTTGCCATATACCTATCATGTTAAGATAGCAAAGTTATGTATTAAATATGGGAAAAAAATGGTTACAACCTCATATGTAAGTGATGATATGAATGCATTAGATAGTGAAGCTAAAGCAGCTGGTATTCTTTTGCTTAACGAAATTGGAGTTGATCCGGGTATTGACCATATGTCAGCAATGAGAGTGATCGATAATGTGAAGAATAATGGTGGACGAATTATAAGTTTCAAATCATATTGTGGAGGATTACCTGCTCCTGAAGCAAATACTAATCCCTGGGGTTATAAGTTTTCCTGGAGTCCAAGAGGGGTTGTAATGGCTGGGAAAAATCCTGCAAAGTATATTATGGATAAGAAAATTGTTGATGTTCCTGGACCGGAACTATTTGCAACAAATTGGAAAGTTGATATACCTGGTTTTGGCGAACTTGAAGCATATCCAAATCGCAACTCCGTTCCTTATAAAGAATTATATAATATTGAAAATACTGAAACAATGTTTCGGGGTACTCTTCGTTATCCTGGATGGTGTGCTACAATGAAAAAGATTGTGGATCTTGGACTTCTTGATGATGAAATAGTTTATGACCTTAAAAATTTGACCTATGCTGAGTTTATAAAGAATTTTGTGGATTCTTCGAAATATGATGATTTGAAAAAAGACCTTGCTTCGCAATGGAATTTGGATGAGTCTTCAAACCAAATATATCGTATGGAATGGCTGGGAATCCTTAGCGATGAAAAAATTGGTTTGGAAAAAGGAACAGCAATGGATGTTTTCTGCAAAATTCTTCTGGATAAATTAAAATATGCTCAAGGAGAAAGAGACCTATTAGTTTTGCATCATGAATTTATTGCTGAATATCCTAACAAGAAAAAAAATATTACTTCAACAATGATTGACTATGGAATTCCTGGAGGAGATTCATCTATGTCCAGAACAGTTGGATTACCAGCAGCTATTGCGGTAAAATTGATTCTTAATGGTGTAATAAAAGAAACAGGTGTCCATATTCCTGTAAAACCTGAAATCTATAAACCGATCTTAGAAGAACTAAAAAATCAGAATATTTCTTGTAAAGAAAAGTATCAGGATATTTAATTTTATTAACTTGCATTTGAATAATATGAAAAAATAATGTAAATGAGAATTGCTAAAAATGCCAAGAAAATCATTTTATATTTCAGTATTATTTTTACAAGATTATTATTTTATCGAATCAATTTATTTAAAATCAAATTTGACAACTTTTAATAAGAATACCAATTCATACAATATACTAATTTAATTCTAAATTTTATTAGGAGAATGATGGTAAAGAAAACACCTTTCTATTATATTCACAAAAAGAAGAATGCCAAAATACTTTCTTTTGCAGGTTATGAAATGCCTATCCAATATGAAAAAGGTATCGTGCACGAACATCGTAAGGTTAGAGAATCGGTTGGAATGTTTGACTTGAGCCATATGGGAGAATTTATCATAAAAGGAAAAAATAGATTGGAATTTGTGCAAAAAACCACTGTTAATGATGTATCTGAATTGGAAGTTGGACAAGTTCAATACAGCAATATGTGTTATCCTGATGGTGGTATTGTTGATGACCTGCTTATTTATCGGGATGAAGATATTTTCTACTTGGTTGTAAATGCTTCAAATATTGATAAGGATTTTGACTGGCTTGAGAGAAATCTCATAAATGATATGGAATTGGAAAATGTTAGCGACCAGACAGCACTAATTGGAGTTCAAGGACCCGACTCTGAAAAGGTTGTGCAGAAACTTGTAAATGATGATCTGTCAAAACTTAAGTATTATTGGTTTATTCACACCACAATTGATGATGTACCTGTGATTCTGTCTCGTACTGGTTATACTGGTGAAGATGGGTTTGAAATATATTTTACTAAACTTGAAAGAGCAGAAGATATATGGAATAGGGTAGAGGAAGCTGGAGCAGAATTTGATATTGAGTCTATTGGACTTGGAGCAAGAGATACACTTAGATTAGAAATGAAGTATCCACTTTATGGAAATGATATTGATGAGATGACCAATCCACTTGAAGCAGGTCTCCGATGGGTTGTTAAATTTGATAAGGGTGATTTTATCGGAAAGGAACCACTTCTAAAAGTCAAAGCAGAAAAGATTAAACGAAAATTAGTAGCGTTCATTATGAATGAAAAAGGAATTCCTCGTCCTCATTATGAGATTTACAAAGATAATCAGATAATTGGAGAAGTTAGAAGCGGATCTATTTCTCCAAGCCTGAATGTAGGCATAGGAACAGGTTATGTAAAACGAGATTTTATGAGAAGCGGAAATGAGATTGAGATCAAAATAAGAAATAA
>DAOVPZ010000088.1 GCA_030628975.1 Candidatus Cloacimonadota bacterium | reverse complement strand
AATTATTACCTCCGATTACAATCCTGATTATGGCTATACTATTCCAGAAAGTATTATAGAAATTGGCAAGCAAGAAGAGTTTACACAGATCATATCAGAAACAGAAAAATTTTATACTAAACTTACAAAAACTTATCCGGAGATTAAGAATTACATTTTGACCAATGCTCATCATAAATTGGTTATATTCAAATTGAATTTGCGGGAACTATGCAATTTTGCTCGTTTGCGTGAAGACAGTAATGCCCAGTGGGAGATTAGGGAGTTGGCTCATGAGATAGTTTCAGAATGTAAAAAAGTTGCTCCGCTTTCAACAATGCTGATTTGTGGTAAAGATGAGTTTGAGAAATTATACAGAAATGTTTATAAAAAAGAATGAAAAGTGAAAAGTTAAAATTTTATAAAATATTTGATAAAAAATATTATACAATTTTATTATTTTAAAACAGATTGCTCGCAGATTAAGCTATGGCTAATGAGATAAAATTATTTCCCTGTACAAATTTCTGGTTTCTTCAAAAACTATACATAAATTTAATCCACATAATAATAAATCGATTCTTATCTCAATTTATAATAAGAAAAAAATATATTACAAAATCCTTGTTTATTAATATATTTATTGAAACAAAAAATAAATTCGTTTAGTCTAGCCTTTCTATCAGCACATAGGCTGATGGAAATGTATTCTTTTGGGAAAGATAAATAAAAAATTTCCAATACTTAAAAAATATTGAAAGAAAGAAAAGAAAAAATGAAAAAATTAATTTGTATGATGATAAGCCTAATATTGTGTTCATTTGCTTTTGCTGAGGAATATACAACAAAAAAGATATTAAACAAAAACAAAAATACAAATGAAAACCATTTGTTTAGTAGTAATTTATCATCAGGAATACTTTTCGATTTGCAAAGAAATAAGAGTTTCTGTAAATCGCAATATTTCTCTAAAAGTAATACCAACACCTTTATCAAAAAGAAAAAGGATTTGTTTATGTATTTTATAGCTTCGCCCTTTTTACTTTATGGAGGATCAATTGGCATTGGTAAGTATTATTTGAGTGAAATAAGAAATAGCATGACAGAAAATATCTTGTTTTTTCATTATCATCAAGGATGTTTCATTAGTATGATATATACTTGTGGAGTATATTTTCAAAAAAATACTTTTATTTCAAAAAGCAGAAAAGGGTTATATGGATTATTAATTTATGGTATAGATTACGCGATTGTTGAACCATCTCCCTTTGAAAAGAAAACAAAATATAAAAAACGTATTGGTCCTAATTTAGCAGTTGGTGGAGGATATAGTTTTATAATTTCTGATGATTTATATGTAAGAATTTCTTTAGATTTTGGTATTAAACTGCTATTTACTAATTTGAATTTTTCATTAAATTTTTAAAAGAGACAAAAAATGAAAAATATCATTTTAGAAATATTTTTTTTAATAGGTTCATTATTATAGTCTAATAAGACGCAATAAACCTTTAAAATTTGGGAAAAAATTGACAACATATTCATAATCATAATTTGTTATTATAAACTATGACTCAGAAAAAGTATTTTCCTATAATAGTTTCCTCACCTTCCGGAGGTGGCAAGAGTTGTATTTGTCGAGAAATATTGAAAAAAAACAAGGATATTCTTTATTCAATTTCATATACTACTCGCCCTCCTCGTGAAAATGAGGATGATGGAAAAGATTATTTTTTTATATCTAAAAGACACTTCAGAAAAATGAGAAGGAATGGAGATTTTCTTGAATGGGCAAAAGTTCATGGGCATTATTATGGCACATCTCGAAAAGTTATTGAGAATGCTTTGTCACAAGAAAAGTTTATAATTCTTGATATTGATACAAAAGGCACAAAGAAATTTCTCAAAAGAATGCCGGAAGCTTTATCCATTTTCCTTTTTCCGCCAAGTATGAAAATATTAGAAAAACGGCTTAAAAATCGGAATACAGATGATGAAAAAACCATCCAATTTCGTCTTAGAAATGCCAGAAAAGAACTGGCTGATTCATGGTATTATGATCTATTCTTGATTAATGACGAAATATCAATCGTGGTTGATAAAATTTTACAAGAAGTAAAAAATAAAAGTGAAGGTATATACTTAAATTAGGATGAATATGAGTAAAGACAAGGTTCAAAAATTTATTGAAAATAATAACTGTACTTATCTATTCCTAGTATTAGCGAATGAGGAATTAAATCGTTTATCCAAACTTCCTTATCCTGTTCAAAAGAAATTTGATAAGAAATTACCTACAATGGCATTGGAGCATGTGGCAGAAGGTAATATTCCAGACTATTTTGTGCAGGAAGAAGAGAAGCCAGAAGGCAAAATGTCTGATATTATTGATGAATAAACAATTAGGAATACGATTCTCTAAAATCAATAACAAAGAGATTCTTGAACAAAGACTTGAACTCTTAAAACTTTCAGGCATAAAAGATTTTTTTGTAGATAGAACCGAAACTCCCGATAAGGGAGAAATCCTTAAAAAGTTTGCTTTAGAATACAAAGATTGCAAACGATGTGGATTATATGAAACAAGAAATCATTTTGTTTATGGTGAAGGAAATCCAGATGCTGTAATAATGTTTATAGGTGAGGGACCTGGTGAACAGGAGGACAAGCAAGGTCATCCTTTCGTGGGTGCAGCAGGTAAACTCTTTAATAAGATGTTAAATGCAATATCCTTAAAAAGAAATGAGATTTATATTACTAATGTTGTCAAGTGCCGTCCACCAAATAATAGGAATCCATTATCTGAAGAAATCTCGAGTTGTATACCTTATTTATATGAACAAATTTCGATTATTAAACCCAAAATTATCTGTGCACTTGGGAAAGTGGCTGGTAACAGTCTTCTTAATAATGATAATACCCTTGGCAGTATGCGAGATAGATTTTATCATTTTCAAGATGCCAAACTAATGGTTACATACCATCCATCTGCTTTACTTTATCACCTGGAATGGAAAAGACCTGCATGGGAAGATTTGAAGATGCTAATGATTGAATATAGAAAACTTTAATCCAATATTGGAGAGTTAAACTACAATGGCTGATAGAACAAAATCAACAACTTCTCAAGAGGGTATTAGAGTTCCACCCCATGATTTGAATGCAGAAGGTGCTGTACTCAGTGCAATGCTTGTGGATGATTGGGCTGTTGCAAGAGCATTAGAGATGCTCAAGGAAGAGTATTTCTATAAACGAGCTCATAAACTGATATTCCGTGCAATTGCCAAGCTATTTGAAGCTAATATCGAGATTGACCTGATAACTTTGATTGATGAGCTAAAAAAGGATGGGCATTTTGAAGATGTTGGCGGAACTGCGTATCTTTCTGACATTTCTGATATAGTTTCTTCCAGTGCAAATGTTGAAGCACATGCACAGATTGTTTTAGAAAAAGCTACTCTCCGTCATCTAATAAATACTGCTACTAAAATAACTGATGATTGTTATAATTCAAATAAGATAAGTAAAGCTATTGTCGAAGATGCTGAGAAAGCGATATTTAATGTTACGCAGAATCTAATGTTGGAGGGCTTTGAATCAATTTCGAATATTATTCCTGGTACATTACAAAGTATTGAGAAAATTGCATCACAAAAATCTCGTGTTGTTGGCATTGCTTCAGGATTTCATTCGCTTGATGCCAAAAGTGGTGGTTTTCAACTAGGGCAGTTTATTGTTGTTGCTGGTCGTCCAAGTATGGGTAAAACATCTTTTGCTTTAAATATAGCATCTTATGTTGCAGTCCACCAACAGAAAAAGGTGGGGATTTTTAGCTTGGAAATGGATAAAGAAAAACTTCTTATGCGTATGTTAAGTTCTGGTGCTGAAGTTTCTCTTTCCGAAATGTTACACGGATATGGGATAGACCAGGAGAAAATTTTCCGTATCACAACAGTTGCAGAGAAACTATCTGAATCTTCAATTTTTATTGATGATAGGGGTAGCAATACAATGATTGATATTCGTTCTAAAGCAAGAAGATTAAAGTCTGAAGAAGGATTGGATTTATTAATTATTGACTATATGCAACTTCTAATGCCTGATATGGTGAGAACAAGCAGACAACAAGAAATGACTGAAATTTCCCGTTCTATTAAAATATTATCAAAAGAGCTTAAAATACCTATTATTGCAGTTTCACAATTAAGTAGAGCCCCGGAAACCAGAGGAGGTGAAGATAGGAGACCAAGACTTGCAGATTTACGGGAATCAGGTGCTATTGAGCAGGATGCTGATTTGGTTTTACTCATATTCCGTGAGGATTATTATAAGAAAGAAGATGAGGAGATGACAGGCATTGCTGAAATAAATATTGCTAAGAACAGAAATGGACCACAAGGTATAGAAAAACTAAAGTTCATAGGGGAATACACTTTATTTGAACCAATAGAAAAAATACAATTTTGATTAATAGCTTATTGAAAAATATTTTCATGGGTTATTGAAAACGATTTAATATATTTTATTACAGGTCAAATTAAATCAGTTAATTATTTCACTACATCCTTGTAATTCAATAGCGTAGTAAACTGCAATCAAAAGTTAAATGATTAAATTCGTAAATCAAAATAAATGATAATGACTAATAAATATATAATTCCAAATTCAAAATCATAAATTATAAATAAATTACAATGTTCAAAAATATCAAATTCAAAAATAATTGTTTTTTGTCTTGGAACTTCAGTAATTGATATTTACCTGCCCTGTGAAATACGAGGTCCGCTTTGCGGGATTTCAAAGGGTAAATTATTTGGTGCTTGCCCGTCCTCCGCAGAAGCTCTGCTTCTGAGGATGGATAATTTGGTATTTAATTTAATATTTATCAGTAAATTTTAATAGAATCCAAAATATCTTGCCTAAAAAACAAAGACCCGTTCTCCATAGCAGTAGCAACTGTTACTGCGAAGGGTGAATTTTATTTGTAATACTATAATGCCTTTTAATATAGTTTTATATCAGCCAGAGATTCCAGCGAATACTGGTAATATCGGACGCCTTTGTGTTGGAACAAACTCAATTCTTCATATTATTAAACCTATGAAATTTATGATTACTGATAAATATCTAAAGCGTGCTGGGCTGGATTATTGGGATAAGTTAGATGTGCGATTCTATAAAAGTTGGGATGATTTTCTTAATAAAAATAGAGAAAGGAAATTACTATTTTTTACTACAAAGTCAAACCAAATTTACACAAAAATAAATTTTCACGATGGAGATTTTTTGATATTTGGTCCCGAGACAAGAGGTATTCCTGAAGTCATTCTTGAAAAACATTGGAACAGTTCTTTCACAATCCCGATGAGCAAACAGATTCGTTCAATAAACTTGAGCAATAGCGTAGCAATTGTTCTTTATGAAGCAATCAGGCAAACAGGATTTTATTGATT
>DAOVPZ010000058.1 GCA_030628975.1 Candidatus Cloacimonadota bacterium | reverse complement strand
CAGATTAGCGCAAGGAACGCAATTTTATGGTTATATAGCAAGATACAATATAATTACTCCTAAGTTTTGCATTTCTAATGCCGAAGGCCGGACTCGAACCGGCATACCGTAAAACGGTGCTGGATTTTGAGTCCAGTGCGTCTACCAATTTCGCCACTTCGGCTTGAACAATAAAATATACACTTAATATTTGATGTCAATTTTTTTCTTTGGTTTGTTCTTGATTATTTGAATGACTCAGGCTATCCTCAGGTTCACCAATTTTCTTTCTTAAATTAGATATTTTATTCCTAAACAGTTCCTGTTTTTCTTCATCTTTTTCATTATTAAGCATTATCTGGTAAATATCAATAACTTCGGTGAATAATCCAAGTTTTTCATAAATCTTTGCAAGCATTTTATAATATTCATTCCTTTCATCAGGATGAGTTGATTGAATGGTTGAATTTAAAGTATTTATAGCCAGGAGGAAATTATCCTCTTCTAATAAGCTATCTATGAGAAGCTGATATGCCGGAATTTTCAGTATAGATTCAGGAAAGTTTTGAATAAGATTATGTATATTTTTTGTAGCATTCTTCCAATCCTTTCGTTCGTGATAAATCAAAGATAGCTGAAAATAAACAGAATCCAGCCAACTTACTTCTGGCTTCATATCAATTATTTTTTTGTATTCGATGATTGAGTCTGAATATTTTCCGATTTTGAAATAATAATTTCCTAATTCAAACCTGAGGTCTGGACAGATCTTACTATGAGGATATTTTTTAAGGAAATTTTGAAATATATCTGTCGGATACTCATACAGCTCAAGATAATAATTGCAACGTTCTATTTGGAAAAAGGCATTGTCTTTAATATTTAGATCAATATTATGATAAATAAAATTTTGATAAAGGAGCTTAGCTTTTGAATAATCTTCTTTTGAAAAATAGATATCTCCCTTTTGTTTTAAAGCCAAAATTCCTGGTTTCGAAAATGGAAATCTATCATTGAGTTCAGTAAAAATTGTAAAAGCCATTTCAGTAAAATCCATTTTTAAATAGGATTCAGCGATATTGAAAAGAGCATACGAAGAAAGAGAATCACTTGGGTGATTATTGAGGAATTCTTCAAAATATGCGATAGATTCATAATAATCTTCATTTTGGTGAAGCATCTTACCAGAAAAATATAAGAAAAGACTATCCCCTTTTATTTCTCCTTTTTGGAAGATAAATAAAGAATCAAATGTACCGTATTTAAACTCTGATTCATTACTCCATAATTGAGTAGAGAATAATATTAAGATTATAAATAAGATAAATTTTTTCATTACAATTCTATTTTAATATTGTCTTTAAAAAATTGCTATAAAATTTTTGTGCTTCCTTTTAGGTTGAACATTATGATAAATTGACCGAGACGATTTTTGAAATCCCACTTTCTTCCATTGTAATTCCATAAAGATAATCAACAGCTTCCACAGTTCTTTTATTGTGAGTAATGATGATGAATTGGGTATTTTCTGAAAACTTATTTAGAAGATGAAGAAAACGATTAATATTTGCATCATCCAGGGGTGCATCAATCTCGTCAAGAATACAGAACGGACTGGGTTTTACAAGATAAATTGAAAACATTAAAGCAATTGCAGTTAGTGCCTTTTCTCCTGTAGAGAGCAGATTAATATTTGTTATTCTTTTTCCTCTTGGACTGGCAAAGATTTCGATTTTTGAATTTAATGGATGAGACATATCTTCCAAACGGACTATACCTCTTCCACCATTAAAAACTTCTTTAAATATATTTTCAAAATTTTCTTTAATTTGAGTGAATGTCTTTAGAAACATCTTTTCTGCAGTTGCATTTAATTGTGACATAGCCTGCTGGAGATTGTTTTGAGATTGAATTAAATCTTCCATTTGGTCATTCAGGAATTTTAGTCGTTTCTTTTGAGTAGCATAGTCGTCGATGGCTGCCAAATTAATTGGACCCAGATTCTCAAGAGCTTTTTGATATTTTGCTAATTCATTATTTAAATCATTTGAATCTAGATCTGCATAATCCTCATTATCATCGTGTGTAAGGTCATGATGAAAATGAGAGATAACATCCTCTTTGATGTGTTCCAAAGTTAGTTTTGCTTCCTGGATTTTCAGTTCGATGTTATTTTTATCTTCTGTGAAAATATCCTTTTTAAATTCAAGTTCATGTAATGTTAATTTAAGTTTATCTATCTCACCTCGAAGGATATGAAATTTATTTTCTGTCTTTATAGTTTTTGCTTTAAATTTATTCAGCTTATCAATTTCTGAGCGGAATTTATTTTCTAATTCATCTGTTAATTTTTCAAGGTTTGCAATTTCATCCTTTTTGGGAGCAATAGTTTCTTTTAGTTTTGTTAATATATTTGTATTATCAGTTTCAATTAGTTTATTTTTTCTGATATTTTCTGAAATAAAATAAACATCCTTGTCTAACTTTGCAATTTCTATATTTACTTTTTGGAGGCTGTGTTCTATTTCATAACTTTGGTTTCTAAGAAATTGTAGTTCTCTACGAAGTCCCTCTTGTTTAGCGATTAAATCATCTATATTACTTTTCATGCCTGAGGCAGATCCTCCTTGGAGGACAGGAAGTTCGGGTAATAGCTTTTCAATTTCTACTTGACGATTTTCAATATCTATTAAATCCTTTTTTGTTTTAGCGAGGATACCTTTTGAATCAGTATGTAAATCCATAAGATTTTCAAGTTGTAAAGTATGCCGCAATTTTTCTTTTCTTTCATCTTCTAAAGTAGCTTCGAAGTCTTTAATTGCATTTGTTAGAATTATAAGTTCTTCGTTTTTCTGTTTTTTATCAGATGATAAATTCTTAATTTTCTTATTCAAATTATCCAACAAAATAGATTCTTTCTGAATATCATCTTGAATTTTTTTGATTGTTTTTTTTCGTGATAAAAGTCCATCTACAGAAGATTTATGCCAATTAGTTTTGACGATCCCAAAACTGCTGAATGTTTCACCATCTTCAGAAATGAAATGTAACTCATTTTTAGAATCGCTATTTTCAAAAGCTAACATTTTTGCAGTTTTTCTATCCGGGACTATATAAATATTTTCTAAGATTTTTGGATTGATGTTCAAATTATTAATTTTGATTAAGTCTGTTAAAGGTATTGCAGATTCATACCAATTAGCTTCAGGGTTTTCTCTTTTGATTTCATAATTTAAAATATTTTCGACAATTATATTTGAGTTGAGGCCTTCTTTTTGTAATAAGGAAAGAACCTCTTCAATATCACTTTCAGGACAGACAGCAGAAGAGATGAGATTTTTTAATGTGGTCTCAATAAGAGAAATATATTTATTATTAATCTCAATTTTATTTCCCATAATAGAAATGTTTTTTTTATTTGAGAAGTGGTTAAGAATTTTTTTTGTTCCTTCCTCATAACCCATCAAACTATTTTCCCAATCAATAAGCTGCTGCACCTCTTTCTCAAGAGTATTAATCTGCAATTCAGAATTATTAACTTGTTTTAATAATTTGTATTCTGAATTAGCCAACTCTTGAATTTTTGATTCAATTTGGGATTTTTTCTTAACCAGTGCTTTTAACTTTTCAGTATGTATTTTCTCATATTTTTGACTTTTTTCTATTAGTTTTGATAAGTTCTCGATTTTACTTTGAAATTCACCAATCCTTTTTTGAAGAATATCCTTTTGTTCTGATATTACATTCTTTTTTGTGCTAATTTCAGATTTTTCATTTATAAGTTCTTTTTGTTTACTTGTAATTTTTTTTATCTTATTACTTAGTTCTTCTAATATTGCATTTTGATTAGTAATTTTATTTACAATATTTAATAACTTATTCTCCAGGATTTGTGCATTATTTTTTTGCTTAGAAAGTTTTTCCTTGCATATTTTGGAGGTTTGAATATCCTTTTCCAAATTTTCTTTTGCAGATACATTTTGACTTTCAATCTTTTTGATATTTTTGATATTTTCTGCAAGAACAGATTTGCTATTTGCTATCTGCTGACGATTTAGCAAAATCTCTTTTTCATAGTTATTAATTTTGCTTTCAATATCTCTTAATATGTTTTGTTCTTCTATTAGTTTCTTTTCGATGCTCAATAGTTCATCATTTTTAAAACTAAAAATTTGTGTGGATTTTGATAGGTTTTTTATGATTTCAGTTAACTTTTCTTCAATATTTAAAAATTCATTATTCAATGGCTTAAGCTGCTTTTGTAGTTCAAAGAATTTTATTCCTTCAAGCTGAATCTGGATTTTGTTGATTTTTTGCTTTAGATTTTGATATTTTTTTGCTATTCCAACTTGATAACGAAGAGTATTAACCTGATGCTTTACCTCAACTATTATATCTTCCAGACGAATAAGATCACTCTTGATTGATTTGAGTTTATTGTCACTTGCTTTTTGACTTTGATTATATTTCATAATTCCAGCAGCTTCTTCAAAAAGGTATCTTCTTTCTTCATCATTACTGCTGAGGAGTTCATCGATCATTGATTGTTCCATAAATGAATATGCCCTTCGTCCCATTCCAGTATCATAGAATAGATTCAAAATATCTTTTAACCGACAGGAATTGTTGTTGATCCTAAACTCACTCTCTCCATTCAGATATACTTTTCTTGTTATTGTTACTTCCTCAAATTCAATAGGCAGGATTTTTTTATCATTATCGATTATTATTGAAACTTCTGTGAAACTATGTGGTGCGCGTTTTCTTGTTCCTTTGAATATTACATCTTTCATTGAATCTCCGCGCAGTTTTCTTGGATTTTGTTCTCCAAGAACCCAATGAATTGCATCTGAAATATTTGATTTGCCACACCCATTTGGTCCGACAATTCCAGTTAATCCATTTGAGAAACTGAATTTTGTTGTATCTACAAAGGACTTAAATCCTGTCAGTTCTAATTGTGTTAACTTCAATCTTTCTCCAATGAAATATTAAGCCACAAATCATGCAAAAGGAAGATCCCGATTTTTCGGGACAAACACGAACTAATACGAACATATATATTTGTGGATTATAAATTAAGTCAATATTATGTTTTTTTGGTCTTTTCAAATACTATATTCATGTTCATAATTATTAATAAATGTTTTACAAAATTATAAATTTTGAGTTTCGAATTTCGAATTTTAAAATCCTGCTTCTATTCCAAAATGTAAAGTACCATCAAGAGGATTAGTCCATTTTCCATCTTGATATCCAGTTCCATAGTCAACTTTTATAATCCCAATTCTACTTTTTAATCGAACTCCAAAGCCACATCCTAAAAGATGATTATTCTGTTTACTATAAGCATAATCAATAAAAGTAAATAATCGTGAATCTCTTGAAGGAAGATAACGATATTCAATACTTAAAATACCAAATTTTGCAGACTCAAACTGATTGTCAATAAAACCTCTAAGGTCATTATATCCTCCAAAGGTAAATAAATCATATTTGGAGAGTGTATCTCCAGTTGTGAAAAGTAATTTTGAGCTTCCCAGCAATGCTATTGCATTCTTTTTAGATATAGGTATAATGTATTTGGCGTCTAAAGAAACTTTCTGATTATATGATTTCTTACTTCTATAATTAATCGTATATGAAAGAGAAGAGAAATAGCC
This sequence comes from Candidatus Cloacimonadota bacterium, assembly GCA_030628975.1. Classification (GTDB taxonomy): domain Bacteria; phylum Cloacimonadota; class Cloacimonadia; order JGIOTU-2; family JGIOTU-2; genus JAGMCF01. The sequence continues at coordinate 1,333 of DAOVPZ010000058.1, read as the reverse complement.
AGTTCTTGGGTTTGCAGGATAGTCTAATTTATCTTTTGTCCATTCTACTCCAACCCCTTTTCTGTTTGTGCGAATTGTATCTTGAAGACTGCTTTTTGTAAGGAATTTTATACTAAATTTATCATAACTGCTCATTAAGAAATTTGTCTTTAATTGAAAATCAGAATTAACATAAATTGTATCAATGCTTTTTCTTTTGAAAGATAGTTCTGCTGAAATTTGTTGATTTAATATAAAAGGTTCTTTATATGATATAAAGAATTGGGAGGAATTTTTTTTCAATTTTTTCCATGAAAGATTTATTTCCCTATCAGTTCCTAAAATGTTAAGAAAAGTGAAATCAATATATCCAGTAAGTTTTTCAAGAAATGTTACATCTTCTTGTGAGGATGCAAGTCCCAAAACACCTTGAAAATGATTCATCCGTTTTTCTTTTATTGTGATTAGCAATTCTTTTTTGTTGATAGGTACAATTTCAACCTCTGAAATGTATTTCTTATGTATCAAACTTCGTTTTGCAGATTCTATTCTTGAATTTCTATAGATTTCATTCTCTTCAAAATTGGTAATAAGTTTTAGTGTCTTGTCTTTTGTAGTTTCATTTCCTTTGAAAATTAATTCAGAAATTCTGACAAAGTCATTTTCTGTAACTTTGCATAGGATTGATATTTCTTCATTATTTATGGATAGACTATCTATTGAAACTTCACAGAATGGATAACCTTTCTCTCCATAAGCATCGACAACGGATTTCAAATCTGCATTTAGCTTTTCAATAGAGAAAGGCTGACCGGATTTTGTAGAGATCATTTCTTTCAATTTATCATTTGAAAAATACCGATTGTCAGAGAAATTAATATCTAATACTATAAGTTTATAATTTTCGAGGATTTCAATTTTAATATTTACAAATTCTCCAGATGCATCTGGAATAACTTCTGGTGGAAGTATTTGTGTTAAATAAAATCCTTTATTTTTATAAAGTTGAAGCACATTACTAAGATTATTATTAAGCTCCTGATAAGAGAACTCATCTCCTTCCTTTATTCTTAATGATTTAAGAATTTCTACTTGAGTGAAGTGCTTATTCCCTGTGATTTTGATGGATTTGATTTTGAGGGATTGGGCGTTTAATAAAGGGAAAAAAAGAAGGAAGAATAGGAATAAAAAAGTAACAATGGATATAATTACAAGCAGATTTTTATAATATATGTGAATAATCAAGTTTATGGTCGTTAAAATTCTTTTAAGTATCAATTATAATTGATAAGTATATTTTCTATTAATTTTGTAAAATCTTTGTAGTTAATTATTTTTGTGTTGCCAAATACTT
>DAOVPZ010000142.1 GCA_030628975.1 Candidatus Cloacimonadota bacterium | reverse complement strand
GCTGATATTATTATATGGGATGGAGGAAATAACGATATTTCATTTTATAAAACTGATTTACAAATAACAGTTGTTGACCCTCATCGTGCTGGGCATGAAATGAAATATTATGCAGGCGAAATAAATCTTCGTTTAGCTGATGTTGTTGTAATTAACAAGATTGATTCAGCTGATATTTCAGATATTATTACAGTTAGAGAAAATATTCAAAAGATTAATCCAAAAGCGATAGTGATTGATGCTGCTTCTCCAATTTCTGTTGATAAACCAGATGTTATAAAAGGAAAGAGGGTTTTAGTTGTTGAGGATGGACCGACTTTGACACACGGCGAAATGAAGTTTGGAGCAGGCGTTGTGGCTGCAAGAAAATTTGGTTGTAAAAATTTAGTTGACCCCAGACCATTTACAGTTGGAACTATTACTCAAACTTTTAAGAAATATCATGATATTGGAATGTTATTGCCAGCTATGGGTTATTCTCATCAGCAGGTAAAAGATTTAGAAGAAACTATTAATAAAACCGATTGTGATTCTGTGATTCTTGCTACTCCAATTGATTTAAATAAAATTATTAATATTGACAAGCCTACAGCTCGAGTAAAATATGACTTACAAGAAATTGGATATCCTGATTTTGAGGATGTCTTAAAAAATTTTGTTAAGTCCTTAAAATAAATTAAGGAGGAAAAATGCCATTGAATAGAGATGCAAAACAGGTAATTATGAAAGAGTTTAGAATGCATGAAACTGACACAGGTTCTGCTGAAGTGCAAATAGCCCTTCTCACCCAACGGATTTTTAGTATTACTGAGCATTTAAAAATTCATAAAAAGGATCATCACTCAAGAAGGGGACTTTTGCAATTAGTCGGAAGAAGAAGAAGACTTTTAGATTATATCAAAAATAAGGATATTACTCGTTATAGGAAGTTGATTAAAGCATTGAATTTAAGAAAGTAGTTTTTGATATATTTAATGAGCCACAAAATCACACAAAATGACACAAAAAAAGATATTATTTTTGGTGATGAATGTTATAAAATAATTGAATGCACGTTTACTGTTTGGAAGGAATTAGGATATGGTTTTTTAGAAACAGTTTACAGGAATGCTTTAATTATTGAGTTGATTAATAAGGGTTTTGAAGCTGAAAAGGAATATCCAATAGAAGTTTTTTATAAAAATAAAAAGATTGGTAATTACTTTGCTGATATTGTTGTTAATAAGAAAATTATTATTGAATTAAAAGCAGAAGAAAAATTAAATCTAATTCACCAGGCTCAAATTATTAACTATCTTAAAGCTTCTAATATAAAAGTCGGATTATTAATAAATTTTGGCAAAAAGAAATGTGAGTTTAAAAGATTCATATTTTGAAAGTAAATATATTAATTTTTGTGTTTCTTTGTGTGATTTTGCCTGCCTTGCCGTAGTTTGACGCCCGTTCTCCGTAGTAGTGCAACTACGAAGGGTGAAAAGGCAGGTGGCTAAAAAAATTACAAAAGGAGAAAATGGATAATAAAAATAATGTAGTTCGTATGGAAACTGACTTTGCAGGAAGAAAGCTGATTTTGGAAACAGGAAGAATGGCTAAACAAGCAAGTGGTTCTGTATTGGTTCAATATGGTGGGACAGTTATATTGGTTACTGCAGCTGTTTCAAAAGAAAGAAGAGAGGGTATTGATTTTTTCCCTTTAGTTGTTGATTTTATTGAGAAAATGTATGCAGCAGGAAAAATTCCTGGTGGATTTTTTAAAAGGGAAGCAAGACCATCAACAACTGCAACTCTTTCCGCAAGACTTATTGATAGACCGATTAGACCTCTTTTCCCGGAAGGATTTCGCAATGAAGTGCAGGTAATTGCAACAGTTCTTTCTTATGATAAAGTGAATTCTCCTGATATTTTAGGAATGATAGGTGCATCTGTAGCACTTTCTATTTCTGAAATTCCTTTTCATGGACCTATTGCAGGGGTTAATATTAGTTTGATAAATGATGAGTTTATAATAAATCCTACAACCGAGCAATTGGAGAAATCCGTGTTAGAATTATCAGTTGCTGGAAAAGAAAATGCAATTATGATGGTTGAAGCTGGTGCTAAAGAAATTTCAGACGAGAAGATGCTTCAGGCTTTAGAAATTGCGCATAGTGAAATTAAGAAAATTGTAAAATTTGAAAATGAATTTATTGCAAAAGCATGTAAGGAAAAGAAAGAATTTGAATATGATGTAATAGATGAAAATATATTAAATGAGATTTCTGAACTTGTAACAAATAGATTAAAAGAGGCTATGAACCTACCATCAAAACAAGACAGACAGCAAGAAGTAAATAAGATACAGGAAGAGATATTAAATCAATACGCTGAGAAACTTTCTCCAGAAGTATTTGAAGAGAAGAAACGGATGATTACTTCTGCATTTGATGAACTTTATAAGAAGTTAGTTCGTTTACAAATTATTAATGAACACCGTAGAATTGATGGTCGTAAACTTGATGAGATTAGACCAATTACTTGCGAAATAGATGTGTTGCCATTTACACATGGTTCTGCACTTTTTACTCGTGGTGAAACACAATCTTTAGGGGTAGTAACACTTGGCACAAGTTCTGATGAAAAGGTTATTGATGAATTGGATGAGGAGTATAAAAAACGCTTCTTTCTCCATTATAACTTTCCACCATTTAGTGTTGGCGAAGTTAGATTTTTGCGTGGACCAGGAAGAAGAGAATTAGGTCATGGTTATCTTGCAGAAAGAGCATTATCTGCAGTAATTCCTGAAGACGAGGAAAAATTTCCATATACTATCCGAATCGTATCTGATATTTTAGAGTCCAATGGCTCATCCTCGATGGCTTCAGTATGTAGTGGAACTTTAGCTTTAATGGCAGCAGGTGTGCCAATTTCGCGACCTGTAGCTGGTGTTGCAAATGGGTTGATTCTTGAAAATGATAAGCATATTATTCTTACAGATATTGTTGGCACAGAAGACCATTATGGAGATATGGATTTCAAGGTTACTGGCACGGAAAAAGGTATAACTGCTTTGCAAATGGATATAAAAGTAGAGGGAATCACAAGAGAAATTATGGCTGAAGCTTTGGAAAAAGCTAAAAATGCCCGTTTCTTTATTCTAAATAAAATCAAAGAAGCAATAGATAAACCCAGATCAGATATTTCAGAAATAGCACCAAGGATAGAGATAATTAAAGTCAAAACCGAAAAAATTGGTGATATTATTGGTCCGCAAGGAAAAGTTATCCGGAGAATAATAGAAGAAACTGGTGTAACTATTGATATTGATGATGATGGATTAATTCAGATCGCTTCGTCTGATAAATCTTCTATTGAAAAAGCAAAGCAGAGAATCATGAGTATTATTGAGGAACCAGAAGTGGGAAAAGTTTATCTTGGAACTGTAAAAAATATTAGAGAATTCGGTGCTTTTGTTGAGTTTTTACCTCGTACAGAGGGACTTGTGCATG
>DAOVPZ010000136.1 GCA_030628975.1 Candidatus Cloacimonadota bacterium | reverse complement strand
GTTAGAGAAGAAGCGATTGCTTTGTTATCTGCTCCAGATTGTCCAGTAGGTAAAAAAGATTTAATTATCGGTGGTGGACAATTGGCTTTGCAGATTCACGAATCAATTGGGCATCCATCAGAATTAGATAGAGTACTTGGAATGGAAGCAAATTTTGCTGGTAGAAGTTTCATTACAACTGACCTTTATAAAGATTTTCATTATGGTTCACCTATTGTAAATGTTGTTGCAGATGCAACAGTTCCAACAGGACTTGCAACCTTTGGTTATGATGATGATGGTGTGCGAGCTCAAAGATATCATATCATTCAGAATGGATTATATAAAATGTATCTTACAAATCGAGAATTTGCTCATGTGATAGATGAAAACATAAGTCGTGGGTGTAATCGCGCTGATGGATATGATAATATTCCTATGATAAGAATGATAAATATTTCACTTATGCCTGTTAGCGGTTATCTGGATGATTTAATCTCAGATACAAAAGATGGACTATTCATAGAATGTAACAAAACCTGGAGCATTGACCAACGAAGATTGAATTTTCAATTCACTACTGAAATTGGGTGGGAAATCAAGAATGGCAAGAAAGTAAGGATGGTGAAAAATGCTACTTATCAAGGCATTACACCAAAATTCTGGCAAAGTTGTGATGCTATCTGTGGTGAAGAAGAATGGATGCTTTACGGAGTTCCTAATTGTGGAAAAGGTCAACCCGAGCAAGGAGCAGAAATGTCTCATGGAGCTGCTCCAGCAAGGTTTAGAAAAGTTACAGTTGGAGTTAAGAAATAGATAACTAAAGTTGTCATAATGCTTCGCTGTCATAAGTGGGCTAAAGCCCGTCATAAATGGTCAGAATGCTACGCTGTCATAAATGGTCATAACACTACGCTGTCATAAATGATCAAAACGGTATGATGTCATAATGACAATATTTGACGCTTCAAAGGAGCATATGACTATCTTTGACGAGCCGAAGGCTCATTTGACCTTTTGACTATTTATGACTCTTTGAAGGAATAAAATCCTGGAGAAATTGTATGAAAGTATTTCAAAAATTTATGTTAATCATATTTGCTACTATTCTATATGGTTGTAGTTACCTTGATATTTGTTCGCTTAAAACTGCAACTGAAAATATTCCTGAAAAATATCATAAAAATATTATTGAGACCATAAAAGAAGCAGGTAAGAACAAGAATGAATTAAAGAAAGTTCTTTATCATTATCTCAATAATCCACAAAAATTGGAAGCAGCTTCTTTTCTTATTGCTAATATGCAAGACCATTGTTTTGCTGATATTATCCTAGTGGATTCTCTGGAAAACGAGATTGTTTTTGATGTGATGGATTTTAATAATTATAGAGAGATTAACGACTACTTAGATTCTTTAGAAACTGAAAGAGAACAAGAATTCCACTGGAAGCTAAAAGAAAAAAGAGAGGATATAAAAACAGTTTCCGCTGATTTTCTTATCTCACATATTGATAATGCTTTTATTGCTTATGAAACTTTACCTTGGACAAAGCAACTTGGATGGCAAAATTTTTTGGAATATATTTTACCCTACAGAGGTTCTTCAGAACCGATTTCTGATTGGCGAACTTATTTTTGGAATGAATTTTCATCCCTTCGCGATTCTACATCAGATCCACTGAAACTTTCTTATTTAATAAATGATACCTGCAAACATATGTTCACATTTAAAGATGTGTTTTATCTTCATCCAACTGATTTAGGATTGAACCAAATGCTTGAATATGGTATTGGTAGATGTGAGGATATGACAAATTTTACAATTTATGCAATGCGTGCAAATGGACTTGCTGTTACAAGTGATTATACTCCTCATTGGCCAGATGGAACAAATAATCATGCATGGAATGCTCTAATTCTGCCAAGTGGGGAAGTTATTCCTTTTATGGGATGCGAAGCTAATCCTGGAAAATATAAATTAAATCGTAAGATTGCCAAAGTATACAGGAAACTCTTTTTTGAGGAGAAAGGTTCTCATGCAAGTCAATTAGCTGAGGATGAAAAAGCCCCACCATGGCTAAGTGGAAAACATTATCGTGATGTAACTGATGATTATGTAGAAACATCAGATGTTGTATTAAACCTTAATCCAGAACAGAAATGGGCATATCTTGCAGTTTTTAATTCAAATAAATGGAAAGCAATTCATTGGGGAAAAATTGACAGTACTGGAAAAACTATCTTTACAAGAATGGGTAAAGATATTGCTTATCTTCCTACTTATTATGAAAAAGTTGATTCTGTTAATGAGAAAGATAAAAAAGATAAATATGAACTTAAAGGTGCAGATAGTCCATTCATTTTAACAAATGATGGATTAATTGAAAAATTTGATAATCGACCCATTGACCAGAGAATTGAAAATGAAGATGGTTTCATTGTTAAGAGAATTGCAAAAGGCAATGAATACCAAATTAAAATAGATTGTAATTATACCCTTTATATCTGGGCAGAAAATGACTGGCATACACTTGTAGATTCTGTTACAGCGCAGGCAGATTCTATTCTTTTTTCTTATAATTATTCAAATTCATTATATAAATTAGAAGATGAAGATGAAAGTCCTGAAGTAAGGATTTTTACAGTAGAAGAAATAAATCAGAAGATTTGGTAGTTTTTTATATATACATTGAGTAAATAACATGTTGAAGTAGAAAGGTTGAATGAATAAATTGTTTCAAGAATTTAAGATTTTATTAAAAGATATCTCCGTTGAAGAGCTTGTTGATATATATATTTTTAGACCTTTTGCATTCTTGATTGTAAAAATAATATCTCGATTTCCAATAACACCCAATCAACTGTCTTTTATTGCAATGTTCTTTGGAGTTATCTGTGGTATATTCTATTCAAAGGGAGATCCTACAAGTTTTGTTATTGCAGGACTTTTATATGGTTTTATTCATATTATTGATTGTTGTGACGGTATGATTGCACGATTGAAAAATTGTGGAACCCTTAACGGTCGTATCATAGATGGATTCGGGGATTATTTCAATGCTTTAGTTATCTATGTTGGTTTAGCTTTTGGATTATCTAAAGCTGGTTTTGAATTTGTAGTTTCTCCGTGGTTGTTGATGGTTTTTGCTGGAATCTGTACAACTTTCAATGCAATGGTTTTTGATTATTATAAAAATGAATTTATGGCTCACGCTCTTGGTAAGATGAATTCTACACAAGAAGATATTGATTTGTTTATAGATAAACTCAGAAGATTGAAACAAGTAAAAGGAAAATTTTATGTTAAGTTTGTAATTAGAGTTTATTTGATTTACTCAAAGGTTCAAATGACCAAAACTTCAAAAATGGTTAAATATGATCCTCAAACTTATTATGAAAAAAACAAATTACTAATTAGACTATTGGGATTAATTGGTCCAACATTTCATATTCTAGTACTTATGATTTCTTCATTTTTATATAAGCTAGAGATATTCTTTTATTATACATTTGTAGCAGCCAATATTTGGACAATTGTAATCTGGATAATTCAGATTAAGAATAACAAAAGAATTGCTATAAATTTGTAATATTAAACTAGCATATACTAGTTTAGCGTTTCATTAAAACATAGATATAATCTTATATAAAAATTCCAAATGACAAGCACCAAATAACAAATAAATATCAAATTTCAATGTC
>DAOVPZ010000110.1 GCA_030628975.1 Candidatus Cloacimonadota bacterium | reverse complement strand
TGTAAATCGTGTGCTGAAATTCTCTGATAAACATTTTAACCATGAGATTCCTTTCCCCAAAAATCTGTCTGCAAAAAATAAAGAAATCCTGAAAGATATTTCATCTATAAGAGATAAGGTAAAACAGTTTTATCAAACTTTTAAAGTAAGAAAAGCTTGCAAAAGCATAATAGACTTAGCCCGACTTGGTAATCAATATTTTGATAAAGCAAGTCCCTGGACAACAATAAAGTCTAATCCAGAAACTACTACTGAAGCAATTTATGTTTGTGGTAAAATCATCCACAACTTAGCAATATTAATTTATCCAATTATTCCAAAATCCGCAGAAAGGTTATGGAATATGCTGAACATTAAGAAATCTATCTTGGAATACGGTTGGCATGGACTTTCAGTGGAACAGAATAAGCCTATTAAAATTGGAAAAATTAAAACATTATTTGAAAAAATCCAGGATGATATAATTGAAAAGCAAATCAAAAAACTGAAAGGAGCCAGTAATATACCAGAAAAAAGCAAGAAGTTAATAGAATTCGAAACTTTCCAAAAGCTTGATTTACGAATTGCAAAGATATTATCAGCAGAAAAGGTTAAGAATTCAGATAAGCTTCTTAAACTTCTAATCTCCGTTGGAAGTAAAACTAAACAAATTGTAGCCGGGATAGCTGAAAACTACTCCCCTGAAGAATTGATTGGTAAGAAAATCTTAATTGTTGATAATCTGAAACCAGTTGTTATACGGGGTGAAAAATCTGAAGGTATGCTTTTAACAGCAGAAAATAATGATGATTTAACCCTTCTTGTGCCGGAATCAGATATTCCGGATGGCAGCAAAGTGCTCTAATGAATAAATATTTTATTTTCTTTTTTATTCTCACTCTTTTATTTTCTTGCTCAATACAATCAATATTTGCTGCTGAAATAATAGACAGCAAACTCTTTATAGATGTAGAAATTCTGCCTAATGCAAATCAAATACATCTTGCAACAGATGGCAATCTTAGTATTTCTGAAATTGACTCGCCATTTCAATTAGAATTTGCAAATACTGAATTATCTATTCAATTAACCGAAAAAATTGAAATCTCACCTTATTGGAGAGTTGGAATAAAAAAATTCTCCAAAGTAAGTGATGCTGAAAAATTTCTAAATAATTTCTCGGAATGCTTTGCAGAACCCTCCTTAGAAATTTCCTATAAAAACAAAGAACTAAAGCAAGTTAGTAATTATTCAGTATATTTTAAAGAAATATTTGATTCCTTTGAATCTGCAAAAGCAGTATGCGAAGTGGATGGCTGGATCGAAGAAAAATACTCTTTCTCCAACTCTGAAATCTTAATTTACGATGTTAGGAACGATAAAGAATATTTTCTTAATGCTCCTCTCACCATTATTTCAAACAACCCAATCACTGTATTTCAAATACCTAAAACTAATTTCTGGAATCCGAAACAATTTGTAACTCGTTCCTATGATGGAAATCTTAAAATTCAGTTGAACCAACTCGGCAAGATGAATCTGATCTCTAAGGTTGAATTAGAAAATTATATTGCAGGGGTTCTCCCAAATGAAATAGGTAATGATGCTCCAATAGAAACTATGAAAGCACAAGCAATTGCCGCACGGTCAGAAGCTCTGTATAAAATTATTCATAAACATCACAAAGATGATAATTTCGACCTCTGCGCAAGTATTCATTGCCAGGTATATTCAGGTTTAACGGGTGTAACAGAAAAAGTAAAAAGAGCTGTTGAAGAAACAGAATATTTAGTAGGTTTATATCCCGATTACAACGGGAAAATTATTAATGCGGTCTATTCTACTAATTGTGGAGGGATTACTGAAAACAGCAGCAATATCTGGGGAGGTAAATCAGTTCCATATCTTACAAGCATTTACGATGGAAAAAGCGGTTATAAAATTGACCTAACCAACGAAAATAAGACAAAACAATGGATTAAAAATTACCAAAATGTTTTTTGTAATACAGAAAATGAAAAGGGTTGGATAAAAAACACTTACAAATGGCAAAAAGAATTTTCAAAAAAAGATTTAGAAGAACATCTAAATTCTATTTCTGAATTAGGAAAGTTGAAAGACATTAAAATCCTAAAAAGAGGGAATTCGGGTCGCGTTCTTGAAATAAAAATTTTGGGTTCAAAAAATGACATTCATTTAAATAATGAACTACAAATTAGACAAACATTTGGAGGTTTGCGGTCATCTCTGTTTTTTATTGAAATTAAAAAAAATAAGATAACTTTTTCCGGTAAAGGTTCCGGTCATGGTGTTGGCATGTGTCAGGTCGGTGCTATTAGAATGGCAAAGGAAGGTTATTCTGCAAAAGAGATTTTGAAGCATTATTATACTGGGACAGAGATAGCAAAAATAAATATTTCTAATTAATCCAAAGTTTGCATAAATTTAAAATTATTTTAACAATTACAAAAATATTCATTTTATTATGAAGCAAATAAAATTCTTCATCCATACCTATGGCTGTCAGATGAATGTGGCTGATAGTGAAATGGTTGCAGGTTTACTAATTAAATCTGGTTATATACTTACTAAAGATATTGATAATGCAGATATAATTATTTTTAATAGCTGCACAGTCCGTCAACATGCTGAAGATAGAGTTATTGGTCGCATCACTCAAGAGGGAAGCCGAAAAAAAACGAAACCAGACCTGATTATTGGTTTAATTGGGTGTGTTGCCCAAAGATGTGGAGAAGAACTATTACAAAAAATAGATTGTCTGGATTTCACAATTGGAACTGCTCAATATCGTCTTCTACCAAAAGTAATAGAAAACTGCTTAAAGAATAATTGCTCAACATCTTTTCTTCAAACAAATCATAATGAGAATTACAGTGATATTTTTCCTTATAGAAAAAAGGGAGTAAATGCATTTGTTACAATTATGCGTGGATGTAATAACTTCTGTTCCTATTGTATAGTTCCCTATGTTCGTGGAAGAGAACGCTCGCGGAATCACCTTGAAATTCTAAAAGAGATAGAAATTGCTGGAAATAGAGGATATAAAGATATTACCCTCTTGGGACAGAATGTAAATTCTTACAAAGATGATAATATCGACTTTCCAACCTTACTTAAAATGGCTTCAAGGATAGATCCCATAAGAAGACTTAGATTTGTAACTTCCCATCCAAAGGATTTATCTGAAAAGTTAATAGATGTGATGGCAAGTGAAGAAAAAATTTGTGAACATCTTCATCTTCCATTGCAATCAGGTTCTGATAAAATTTTGGAGAAAATGAATAGAGGGTATACTGCTGAAAAATACATTTCAATAATTGAAAAACTGAGAAATACTATTCCAGATGTTGCTTTGACAACCGATGTTATGGTTGGTTTTCCAGGAGAAACAGAAAAAGATTTTATTGATACTTATAATCTTATGAAAAAATTTAGATTTGATTATGCTTTTACATTCAAATATTCTCCTCGTGATGGAACCGCATCTGCTAATCCACGAGTAAATCGGGAACAAGTTGACGAAGAAATCCGCCTGGAAAGATTGCAAAAATTGATTGCTTTGCAGGAGAAAATCACTTATGAGAAGTATAGAGAACAGATTGGAAAAAATGTTGAAGTTTATGTCGAAAAGATAAGTAAAAAAAATAAAAATGACCTTTCTGGTAAAACCAGAGATAATAAAATTACAGTATTTCCTGGAGAAAAAAATCTAATTGGGAAATTTATTAAAGTTAAAATAATCGATGCAACTGGTTGGACTCTAAAAGGAAAAAAACAAAATATTTGACAAGATTCTAAAATAAAAATTTCTTCGTTTATGAAATATGATGAAGGTAGCATGAAAAAAATTATTCAATTAATTGTTATATTCTTTATATTTTCAATTATTTCTAACCTATTTGGGCAGAGCACAAAACTTCTTTTTCGTAAAAAGAGTATACTAAGTGGAGATAAATATATCAATATTTATCTTTCGAATTCATTTGGTAGTGAATCTGTTGAACCAGACAGTATTACCGGTTCAAATTATATCTACTTTTCATATAAACCTGATGGAGATTGGAACTTCAAAGAAAAAGACCTTAACAAAGATATAAATAGCATTTGCATTAATCAAGACAAATCAAGTATTTCAAGTATAAAAACTCTACCATTAAAAAAATATGGTAAAATATTATTAGTTGTTGCTACTTTCCCCAAAGATAAAATATTAATTACACAACCTATTGAATTCTATAACGATTTAGACATATCACAACCAATTCACATACCTGAAAAATACTGGCCTAATTATAAAACTTATACTCAATATTACACAGAAGGAGCAAGATTATATGATGAAAAAAATTATCTTAAATCATTTGAATTCTTAAAACACTTTATAACAGAAGATAAGGAAATTACCAGATACTCATTCTTCAGGCTTGCACAACAATTAATAACAAAAACTGTAAAAAACCTTGTTGCTGAAAAGCAGAATGAATATAAAATTCTTTCACTTGAGTTATCAATATCCATAGATGAAAATAATATCTCCAAACTAGAATCAATATAT